>CAYYHT010000259.1:0-9525 GCA_964471355.1 uncultured Enterobacteriaceae bacterium | reverse complement strand
CCACGGGGTTCGTCAACAGCAGATCGGCTGGCGCTTGCACATTGCGCGGGCGCGTCGCATGGTGTGTGCAATGGGAGTTCTATGCGCCAGATAGCCGTGCTTGCTCTGCTTGGAATGACAGTTCCCGCCTACGGCGCACCCGACATCTTCGGCCTCGGAAACGGCCAGGATGGTTCGCTGACCATTTCCACTGCAGGCTTCCGTATCAACACCGAGGTGAAGGTCGAATCAGACCTCACCGCCGGCGATTCGGTGGTGCCGACATCCGATGGCACTGCGTTCAGTGTCGGAGACCTCGTTGTGGTGGCTCAGCCCAGCCATGTGCTTCCCAATCCTGGCTGGGACCAGACCGGACCTCTCGACATCTCAGCCACAAGCGTCGGCAACTACGAGTTCGCACGCATTGCTGGCATCAGCGGCAACGACGTCACCCTAGAGCGGCCACTCGAGAAGTCCTATGTACGCGCTGGTGCCCAGATGATCTGGGTGCCGGAGTACACCGATGTCACCCTCGATGCAGGTGCGACAGCGCTCAGTCGACCCTGGAACGGGCGCTTCGGCGGCATCGCGGTGGTCATGGTCAACGGCCCGTTGGTGATCAACGGCAACTTTGTGGCCATTGGCCGCGGCAATCGTGGCGGCAGCTTCGTGAATGGCACGGGCACGCTCGGCTGCAGCAGCCGCACCGAAGTGGCTCCAGATGGCGCTCAGAAGGGCGAGGGCATCTCCAAGGCGTTCTACGGTGTGACGGCGACTGGCAACGGAAGCCGCGGAACCGGAGGTGGTGGCGGCGTCTGCCAGGACTCTGGCGGTGGCGGTGGTGGCAACGGCGGCCAGGGCGGAATGGGAGGGCGCAGCTCTGTGGCCGATGGCTCCCGTTTGGTTGGCGGAACCGGCGGAGCGTCGCTGGCCTATGACGCGAGGGACCGACTGTTCCTCGGCGGCGGTGGCGGTGCCGGGCATGGTGACGACGACGCCGGCGGCTCCGGGGGCCTTGGCGGCGGAATTCTGATTATTCGCGCCACGGAAATCACAGGCAGCGGAAAGATCTTGGTGGGCGGATACGCCGGCGGTGACTCTGCGGCGTCTGGCCTCGATGGCGGTGGCGGCGGCGGTGCTGCGGGCTCACTCCTCATCCAGCTCGAAGGAGAGCTGACCCTAGACAAGATCATCGCTGTTGGTGGCACCGGCGGCAATGTGCTGGGTGCCGAACGCGGCCCTGGCGGCGGCGGCGGAGGAGGCACGGTCACCATCGATGCCGCGGCTGTCAACACGACGGTGCTTGTCGGGGGCGGACGACCTGGGGTGCAGACGAATCTGAGTGCGACGGACGGCGAAAACTACGGAGCCCAGCCCTCACCGTCCTGGCTGACCGCCTATTCTGGATGGAGCGACATCCCCGGTGCGGCGTACCTTCCGGACTACGACGCTGACGGCCTCACGGATAGCGAAGAGGCGCTGTTGGGCAGTGATCCGACGGATGTCGACACCGACGGTGACGGACTCGAGGATGGCGACGAGGTGAACACCCATGGCAGCGACCCCGTGCTCACGGATACGGACGCGGACGGCCTCGATGACTTCGTCGAGGTGGATACGCACGGGACCGATCCGGGCCTGGCCGATACCGACGGTGGCGGCGCTGACGATGGCACGGAAGTGGCCCTCGGCCTAGACCCGCTGCTCAACACCGACGATGGACAAGACACGGACTCTGACGGCCTGAGCGACGCAGAGGAACACGTGCTCGGAACCGACCTGAGTATCGCCGACAGCGACACCGATGGACTCAATGACGGAGACGAGGTCAACACGCACAGCACGGACCCGCTCGACGATGACAGTGACGACGACGGCCTGCTCGACGGAGCTGAAGTCACGGCGGGGACCGACCCTCTGCTGGCTGACACCGATGGCGATGGCCTGTCTGATGGCGACGAAGTCAACACACATAGCACCGACCCGAACGTCGCCGACTCCGATGGAGACGGCTTCAACGACGGCGATGAGATCGCGGCTGGCACCGACCCGAACGACGACACGAGCTTCCCGGGCGAGACGGACACGGACACGGACACCGACACCGATACGGACACCGACACCGATACGGACACAGACTCTGACACCGATGCGGACACGGACACCGACACCGATGCGGACACAGATACCGACACGGGAACCTTCGAGGGCACCTACCGAGGCGGCAGCGCCTTCTGTTCGGCCACGGATGGTTCAGGCAACGTGATGTGGCTGGGCTTGATTGCCATGCTCACGGTCCGGCGCCGTCGACGCTGATCAGTCCGGGTCGCAAGGCCCGTCGCAGACCCAGGTGATGCGCCCCTCTTCGATGAAGTCGGTGACATGGGTCTTGTAGACCTCGAGGTCGCGAATGGTCTCGTGCGCTCCGTTCTCGACCGGAGGTGTGTTGTCGATGGGCAGCGGGTCGTAGCCCTCGTCGTAGATGTACAGGGCCGAGTTGCCGTCGTACTCGGTCGGAGGCAGCTCTTCGAGGCCCCAGACGTTGAGTGTGCTGGGATAGGTCGGCACGCCGGCCGTCCTGGCCAGCCAGTGGGTGATCATGTTTGAGACTTGGGCGTCGCCGACGGCCTCGTGAAGCACGACCTTGGCGGGCCCTCGGCCCTCGAACCGAGGTTCGACCAGGTGATCGACGAAGTTGATGCTGTCCCAGTAGTCGAGTGCCAACTGGGACAGGGCGGTGCCGATTTGTAGCTCAGTGGCGGTGTTGAAGCGGATCTGGATGATCGATCCCAACGTGGGCCAGGGTGATGCCCGCTGCAGCATGTGAGCCAGGGCTCCACCGGGAACGACCAGGACCCCCCGCTCCAGGTTGGGGGCCGTTGCCATGATGCTAAAGCCCTGAGTGCCCCCGTTGCTGATGCCCATGTAGACCACCTCTTCGGAATCAAGCACGTTGAAGCTGCCGTCTCCTCGGTCTTCTGTGATCTGCGCCGCGAGCTGCTCGCGCACCAATCTGGCCAGGATGACGTGGTTGGCTTCAGACTGCATCTCTTGGGCGGACAGCTGGATTGTGGTGTTGAAGTCCGTGAGCAGCGCGAACGCCTCGCCTTGATCCTCTTCGTTGAATCCGATGAACATCGTCGAGATGGTGGGGAAGCGACCTGGTTGAATCAGCTGCTGCAGGGAGCCCCACGTCGGCTCGTCCATGTGGCTGAAGAAACCGTGGCCGAACAACACGGTCGGGCGGGTCTCGTCCACAGTCACCGGAATGGTCAGCAAGAATGGAATGTCCGCCGTTCCTTGTTGAATGGCACGGTCATCGTCATCGACGACAAAGGTGCCTTCGGCGCCGATGAAGTTGGGAGCGGTGATGTGTCCGCGGATTTCCCGGTTGTCACTGATGACCTCGTCGCTGTCGATCACCAAGTCCGGCAGCTCAGCCACCATCATCTGGTCGGTCATCGACAGCAGCGGATTGACCACCTGTTCCCGAGACCGGGTGTGGAAGGACCAACCCAGAACGACTTCCTCGGGGTCGAGGCCCAGGCCGGCAATGGCGTGGTTCACAAGGACAAAGTCCTCGCGCCAAGATTCGACGGCGTCGCTGTCGGTGGGGATGTCATCTCGAAGCGCCCGAAAAGCGCGCTTTGCCTCGATAGGCCCGCTGCCGTCGCTCTTTTGCAGGCCGTCGCGCAGCAGCACGACGTACCCGGTGTCTGGCTCGAGCGCGCGGTGGGCTCGCATGATGAGTGATTGGTCGGCGATGGAGGTGGCGGCGGCGTCGAGCTCGGCCAGGACCGGAACGAGCTCCCAGGTGCCCTCACGAACGACCAGCACCGGAGAGCTCGGGTCGAGGGTTGCGGCCTCGTTCAGAGGGTCTGGCAGCGATGCGGGGTCGATCCCATCGGGGAACTGAGCCAGCATGACCGGGGCCCGTGGCCATCCGTCCATGCCGGCGAACGTTGCGGGCAGCAGATCGGCGGGCAGGGCCTCGGCGGGAAATACCAAGCTTCTGCCGGTGCGGGTAGCCCCATCTGGCTCGGCGTAGAAATCAGATGGAAACGGGAACATCGCCACGCCGGGAACCAGCGGGTCGCCGCCGGGTTGGTTGGCGAGGTTGGTGAGGGGCTCGGGGCCCTTGTTGCAGCCGATTGCCAACAGGGCAGTCAGGACGGTGAGTGTGCGCATGGCGCTACAGTACCCCGCTCAGTAGTGAGGCGGGACCTCCTCGTCCGGGTTGAACGCGCTCTCTTCGGGAAGGGCCTCGCGCAGCTCGACGAGCTCGCGACGCAGCTGCTCGAGCTGATCGGACAATCCGCGAATCACAGAGTCCAGCTCGCCGACCGTGTTTTCGACGAAGGCTACCTTCACTTCAAGGTTCTCTAGTCGTTCACTCATGTCTTCTCCGCGGTCAGCACATAGCCCGTGGCGTGGACTCTGCGGCCGTCTTTCACGTAGCGGCTGGTGAGTTCATTTGCATCTGCGAGGTCGACGACCGTCCAGCCTTCGCGCGCCAGAAAGGGCACGGCGTCCTCGGGATGGAGTGCAAAGGTGACGGGCTCGCCAAGCAAGTGCAAGAAGCCTCCGCTGACCCGGTGCCAGGTGCCGGCGATGTCCGGCGTGTCAGCGAGCATGAAGAGGTCCATGGACACCCTGCTGCCGGGCCCGCCCAGCTCACACACGGTGGACAGCGTCGCTTTGACAGCCTGGCGGGTGAGGTACATGCTCACCCCCTCCCAGATGAAGAATGTCGGCAGGCCTGGCTCAAATCCCTCGGCGAGCAGCCTCTCGTCGAGTCGCTGGATCTGGAAGTCGATGGCGACCCGTCGCACATCTGCATCGGGGCGGCTCTGTACTTTCTGTTCCAGCAAGCGAGCCTTCCGTTCCCCGGTGGATGGGAAATCGACCTCAAATACAGGGATGCCGCTGAGCGTCTGGGCCAGGCGCCATGCCCGTGAGTCGTAGCCGGCTCCCATGATGACCAACTGCCTTACGGTTCCACCTTCGACGGCGGCGAGCAGAGCATCATCGATGAACCGGTGCCGTGAGCGAATGTATGAAAACAGACCGGGCGAGAACATGTTTGTGAGGTCGCCGGCGCCTCGCGTCGCGTCGAGTCCCGCGAGCAGTGCGCGGGTCGCAGGTCTCAGGAAGTGCTTGGCATAGGGGTCGTGGATGATTCGGACGTCTGCGGGACGGGCCTCGTCGGCGGCCCTCATCAGACACACGGCTTCTGCTGTCAGGCTGGGGAGGTCGTCGCGCATGTTGAGCGGCTAACCCGCCGGCTATCAGTCGAGCATCAGCTTGAGACACTGGACTGAGCCGCCACTCTTGAGGAACTCAGAGGTGTCGACGCCGATGGTCTCAAAGCCCGCAGCCCTCACCATGGCCATGGTGGCCTTGGCCTGCCGCTCCACAATGAAATGTTTCTGGTCGGGGCAGTGCCCGTTGCACGCCAAGAACGCCGCCGCCTCATCGATTGGACAGCGCAGGAGCCGGTCAAAGCACTGCTCGAGCAGCGCCAAGGCCTCGGGCATGAAGGCCTGTTCGACAATCAATGCGGTGTGTTCGTCGAGAGGCGAAAAGCATGTATCCAAGTGATAAAAGCGCACATCGGCAAGCTCTAGTGCGACGACTGGGGCCTGGACAAAATCGCGGCGCTCCACATAGGCGGTGTGGGTCGTGCGCCAGCCATAGCCTCCGTAGACCAGCCGGCGACCGGGGTGCCAGATGGCGTCTCCCATGCCCTCAAAGTGCGCCTCTTCGTCCGGAATCCGCAACGGCTCCCAGCCTTCTGCCTCGAACCACCGAGCCACATGTGGCACCTCGGGGCGGCGTTGGGGCGCGTGCATGTTGGAGAGGATGACGGCCTTGCTTCCGTCTTCGCGGCTGACGGGAAAGCTCTGATTCGCGATGAAGCACAGGTCCGGGAGTCCGACGACTGGCTCAAGCACGTTGATGTTGTAGCCGAGCTGTTCGTAGACGGCTTTTAGGGCGACCCACTGGCGGTATGCGGCCGCCTTGTCGACACCGCCGACGTGTGCCGCCATGTGCGGGTTGATGACGTATTCGACGTCGAAGTGCGTTGGGTCGCCGAACAGAACGGACGTAGACGGAGGGCGGGCTGGCGCGCTCTTCGGGTCGCGGTCCAGGGTGTATTCGTAGGTCGACAACGGCTATTCCAAACGGTCGCGATGGACCGGCATGGTGAGGCACCTGGCTCCACCACGGGCGCGAGCGAGCTCTGATCCCGTGAACGCGAAGACGGTGCGGTGGCGCTGCATGCCCGAAGCGATCTCGGCTCGTCGCTCGGGTCCGGGCATCTCGGGGGAGAGGGAGGTGACGTGAAATCCGTGCTCTTCAGCGAGCACCTTGATGGTGCGCACGTTGCGGGCGTAGAGGATGATCTTGCCTGGCGCCAAGCACACGGCGTTGGAACCGTCGGTCCACTGTTCGCGGTCCTGATGAAGCCGGTTGTGGCCCCCGCATGGGGCCATCTTGACCTGGGGGCCGAGCTCGTCCCGCAGGACGTCGAGCACGCTGGCATGGGGCACCACTTCCGGGGCCCTTCCGCGTCCGAGCCGCACCATGGGCAGACCGCCGGGATTGACGAAGGGGGCGTGACCCAAGAACAGATCTTTGTCCAGCTGGGTGAGCATCGTGTCCAGGTGCATGACGCTGCGCTGGGCAGGCATGATGACCGCATAGACGCGCTGCAGGTCGGGGAACGCGGGAAAGAAGGCCTCGTTTGCAAGCCGTTCGATGGTCTGTGGTGTGGTGCGCTCGCTGCAGCCAATCATGATGAATCGGCGCGAGAAGACTAGGGTGTCGCCGCCTTCAGCGCTTCTGAACACCGGATGCCGGTCCCAGTCCGCCTCGTCAAAGAGGAAGCTCGCGTCGGGTCCTAGGATCTCGCTGTGACGCAGTGCGAAAGCCACCAGCAATGGCTCTCGCGCACGGGCTCCGCTGGCCATGCGTCCCACGACCATTCGATCGAACATGCTGAAGCATGCGTCGCGCATGAACATGAGGTTGGGAAGTGGCCTCAACGGCATGTGGAAGCGGTTCTGAAGCTTGGCCTGCAGCCGCGAGAGGGTGGTTGGCGCCCCTTTGAGCTCCTCCCAATACACTCCAGCGATCAGTCCGGCGGCCAGCCGATCAGCGGGCCATGCGGCCAGAAAGGGGGCTACCTCGGGCACACCAGCGGCGTCGCAGACGTGGTCCATCAGGTCGGCCACGTGTTCGGGATCGGCGCGCCGCAGGGCGAGCTCGAGCAGGTCGAGGATCTCGACGACAGAAGCGCCGCCGGCACGCAAGATGTCCTGAAGGACGCCGTGCTCGCGGGACGCGACGGTTTGGCTCAGAATGTCGTCAAACAGTAGCTCGTGCAGCTCTGCATGGGTCATGCGAACGACTTCGAGTCCCGGGCGGTGCACGATTACCTGCCGGAGTGGGCCGACTTCGCTGTCCAGCTGGATGTTCATCTCGGCTACGGTACAGCATGAGTGCGAATAGCGAGTCAGAGCGGCGATACAATGCTGTTCCGTACATGTCCAAGCCGTACGTAGACACGCACCCCGACCGCCTGTCGACGGTGGCTAGGCTGCTCGGACACCCTGCCGCGGACTGCCGACGATGCCGCGTCCTGGAGATCGGATGCGGGCTTGGAGGCAACTTGGTGCCCATGGGCGCGAGCCTACCCGACTCCCAGTTTCGGGGATTTGACCTGTCGCCAGTGCAGATCGAGATGGCCAAGAAGCTCGCTAGGGACGTGGGCGTCGACAACGTGCAGTTCGACGTGGGTGACATCCTCGACATCGCCGACCTCGGTACATTCGACTTTGTGATTGCGCACGGGGTGTACAGCTGGGTGCCGCCGGTGGTTCGCGACGCACTGCTGGCGCTTGTTCAACGCTGTCTTGCGCCCCATGGAGTGGGGTTTATTTCGTACAACACCTTCCCTGGATGGGGTACCCGCGCCCCTGTGCGCGACTTGATGCAGTTCGCTGGCAGAACGCATTCTGAGCCGGCAGATGTCATCGCCAGCGGCCGCTCGGTGTTGACCCTTGCCGCTCGGCTAGCGCCTCAGGGCCCCCACCGCGACATGCTACGTCAGCACGAGAAGTTGCTCGCCGATCTGCCGGACGGCTACGTCTTTCACGATTTCCTGTCGCACATCAACGAGCCTGTGTGGTTCACCGACTTCGCCGAACACCTCGCCGCTCACAATCTGAGCTTCCTCAGCGAGGCGACCTTCTCGGATGTGATGGGCGCCGACCTGCATCCTGACGCGTCTCCGATCATCCAAGGCATGCCGGACCGACTTCGAAGGGAGCAGTACAAGGACTTCCTCAAGAATCGCGGGTTTCGGTCTAGCTTAGTCGTGCACGCCCAGGCCGAGCCTGACTACCGCCCGACGGTGGAACGCATTGCGCCGCTGCGGGTGAACTCGCTGGTCGAGGCAGTTGACGAGCTGGACTTGACCGAGGGCGTCGAGGTCGATTTTAAGGACCGAGACGGGCGCATGTTTGGCACCTCGCGCGCCCTGCTGAAGGCCGCGCTGCTGGAATTGAACCTGGCCCGGCCCAGGAACATGCCTGTCGAGGAGGTCATTGTGCGTTCGCGCGCCCGTTTGGGACGTGGTGCCGATACGCGGAGTGCAGATCGCGCGGCGTTGTTGAAGAACCTGTTCTACCTGTACACCAAGAAGCTCTGTGACCTGCAACAGCGCACCTTTATGGTGGCCTCGGAATTGACCGACCGGCCGCGTGCATCAGTTCTTGCGCGAATTGCAATCGAGCAAGACGCGTTCTACATCGCCAACGGCCGACACGAGAGTGTGGTGCTTGGGGGCCGGTTTGAACGTGCGCTTCTGCAACTACTCGATGGAGAGCGGGACCGGGATCAGCTGGTCGATGCCCTTGTTGAGGTCATCTTGGGCGGCGGCCTGAGCGTGAAGACCGAGGCCGGTGAGATCATCGACGATCGGGAGATCCTGGTCGACGCCATGCAGACCGCACTGCCCGATGGACTCGAGGCGCTTCGGTTGCTTGCGCTTGTCGAGGCGTGAGGCCTACTTCTGCTTGGCGACGAAGACACCATCCCAGTCGTCTGGCGGAGGATGAGCAATGAAGTGTGTGCACCGCTCGGCGAGGACGGCGCTCGGTGCGTCCTCTGGCTGGTTCTTGAGGATGGCGAGAGCGCCCTCGAAGTCGCGCTGCAGGTAGACCTTCAGCGCGGCTTCATAGTCATCGCATGCCGATGAGCGTGCGCCGGTCGGGCCCGTCATGGTGAACACCTGGATCCCTTCGGTCTTGCCCTTCACCGCTACGACGTCGATAAATCGGAAGTCGAATTCGCCCTGGGCCGCGGCTCGGACTCCGTCGCTGACCAGGACCTGCGTTCCGTACTGCTTGTTCAGGCTCTCAAGGCGGGCGGCCAAGTTCACCCCGTCGCCCAGCACCGTGTAGGCCATGCGGTCGGGTGCGCCGTAGTGGCCGACCATCACCTTGTCGGTGTGCAGCCCGAATCGGGTGAAGAAGGTCG
>CAYYHT010000258.1:0-9529 GCA_964471355.1 uncultured Enterobacteriaceae bacterium | reverse complement strand
CGGCCTCGACGCCGCCGCCAAACAAGATGAGGTAGCGCCCTGGCTGGACCGTTCCTCGAGCCAAGATCTGGACCGGTGCCTCTTTCGCGAGCGCGTCGAGCGCACCGAGTGCGGCAGGCACGTCGGCGATGTCGAGCAGGGCGAGGGCAGGGCCGGCCTCCATCAGGTGATGCGGAAGTTCTCGACGATGGCGCAGCGACGCCAGCGGCTGAACTCACGGGGTCCCGTCAGGCCCTCTCCGGTCGGCGAGGCGATGGTGAACGACGTGTAGCCTTCTCCGCCCTGACCGAGCCCGGAGTAGTGCGGCCCGTTCTTGACGAAGATGGAGGCGTTGCAGTCCTTGGCCATCTTGGAGAGGTGGTTGATGTTCCGGCTGTGCATGGAAGCGGTGTGGAAGCACCCGCCTTCGGCCTGGATGGCCAGGTCGATGCCAGCCAGCGTGTTCTTGACCCGCGTGATGGGCAGCACCGGCATCATCTGCTCTGTCCAGACCAGTGGATGGTCATTGTCGACCTCGACCAGCAGACAGCGCACCTCGCGGCCCCCGGGCATGCCCAGTGCTCTGAGGATGTTCTCGGCATTCTTGCCCACGAACTCGCGGTTGACCGTCGCGTGTCCCCTGGGGCCAGCGCCCTTGGAGAAGATGACCTTCTCGAGTCGGGACAGCTCGGATGCGGGAATCTCGACAGCGCCGTTGCGGCACATGACCGCCTTGAGCTGGTCGGTGATGCTGTCGACGGCGATGACTTCTTTCTCATCGACGCAGATGACGTTGTTGTCGAAGGAGTGTCCCTTGACGATGTCGGCGCCGGCTTTCTCGATGTCTGCGGAGTCGCAAACGACCGTCGGGGGGTTGCCTGGACCGGCGCAGATGGCCCGCTTGCCCGAGTTCATCGCGGCCTTGACCACGCCGCCGCCACCGGTCACCGCCAGAATGCGCACCAGCGGATGGTGCATCAGCTGGCCGGCACTCTCGATTGTTGGGTTGGCGACACAGGTCAGCAGGTTTGGAGGCCCGCCGTTGTCCATGATGACCTTGTTGATGAACTGCACCGTCCAACGACTGACCATCTTGGCTGATGGGTGGACGTTGAACACCACCGAGTTGCCCGCAGACAGCATGCCAATCGCGTTGCAGATGATGGTGCTGGTCGGATTGGTGCACGGTGTGATGGCGCCGAACACACCGAAGGGGGCCGGCTCAATCACAGATAGGCCGTGGTCGCCGGACACCGCGTTGGTGATGAGCGCTTCTGGACCGGGGGTCTTGTTGATGACAAGCAGGTTCTTGATGACCTTGTCTTCCCAGCGTCCGAGACCCGTCTCGGCCTCTGCGAACTTGGCCATGTACTCGGCCTGAGGCAGCAGAGCGGCGCGCAGGGCCGTGATGATCTGCCTGCGTTTGTCGAGGCCGAGCGAGTCCATGGCAATGAAGGCCGCGCGTGCTGCCTTGGCTGCTTCGTCGATCGTCTTGAACACGCCGTCACCTAGGCCACTCGCGGGAGCGGCTCGGGGAGTGGGCGCATTCATGCTCGAGAACGCCGGCGGCTTTTGCAGCAGCTCGGACGCAATGGCATCGGCAATTTGGCGGATTTGATCTGGACTCATCTCAGTCTCCAGTCCGCGCTAGCGGACGTGCCCAAACAGGTGCGACTCAGCCATCGCCGAAGCCAGCGTCGCCGCTGTACTTCTGGTAGCTGTTGCCGCCGCTCAGGTCCCAGCTGTCGACGATGGCCATGATGACGGCATCGCAGGGGCGATCCTTGGTCATCACGGTCTGCCGGGCCGACGAGCCGGACGCGTACAGAACGTACTCGTCCACCCCCGCACCTACAGCGTCGTTGGCCACGACATAGGCGCCTTCGGCCATGGTCTCGGGATTCACCTGCCGCAACAGCAGGAACTTGAACCCCTCGAGCTTGGGATCTTTCTGGGTCGACACGACTGTGCCGACCACTTTGGCGAGAAGCATCGGGGACCCCCGCTACTTCTTGCCGCGGGCCTTGAGCTGCTTCTCGACCTCGTCCTTGCGGCCGAGCGGCATCACCAAGTCCACGTTGGCATGTGGGCGCGCGATGATGTGCGTGCTCACGATTTCGCCGACTCGTCCGGCGTTGGTCTGTCCAGCGTCGACGGCGGCCTTTACGGCAGCGACGTCGCCACGAATGATGGCGGTGACATAGCCACCACCGGTCTTTTCGTAGCCCACCAGCTCGACCTTGGCGGCCTTGACCATGGCGTCGGACGCCTCGATCATCGCCGCGAACGAGCGGCACTCGATCATGCCCAGTGCTTCGGCCATCTTCTTCTCTCCTTGAAAGTCGGTACGGCGGTTTTCAACCGCCAGGAATCATCTGAAAACTAGGGGTTGGGGCGGCCCTTCATGGACTCGAGAGCCGCTTGTGCGATGGGCACGGCGACGTCGATGTCCTTTTGGCTGCCAGCCAGGAATACACGTCCGAAGGCACCGGTTGCCCGGACCTCCAAAATCTTGATGTCCGCGGCTTTCTCGGCTTCGTTGGCGACCAGAGCAGCGCAGGCCGCAGGGTGGACTTCGAGCACGAATAGGGTCTCGCCCGCGACAATCATGTGTCCGTGGCGGGTGCGGTTGATGAGCTGCGTCTGACGGTCGTCCATGTTGCGGATGACGGTCGAGCTCATGATCTTGGGGGTCAGCCGATCGGTCTCTTTCTTGCCCAGCTCGCGCAGGATGGCGTCGCCGGCGCGGCGAACCTCTCCCTGTTCGTGGTGGTGGATCTCGAGCAGGCCGTTGACTCGCTCGACGATCTGCATGCCGGGCTGCACATCGGTCTCTTTTACCGCCACGTCAGTCAGCCTGTTGATGGCGATGCCGGGCTGGATTTCGATGTACAGGCAGGACTGCCCGCGGATCGGCAAGAAGCCCTTGGCCACTGTGCCAATGAAGGCGGCATGCTGCGGCTGCAACGTGTCGATAAAGACGTAGGAACGCAGCTGGATGTCATCTGCCATCTACTGGGCCCTCCCGCTGAGTGATTCGATGGCGTCGCGTGCGGCGACGGAAGCGACGTCGATGTCGCGCTGGCGGCCACCGAGGTACAGGCGGCCAAAGGCGCCCGTCATGCGGCAGTCGACGATGTTGATGTCCGCCGCCTTTTCGGCCTCGTTGGCAGCGTACGCGGCGTAGGCGGCCGGTCCGACTTCGAGGATGTACAGGCAGTCGCCGCCGATGAGCATCATGCCCATGCGGCCGCGATTGATCAGCTGTACCTGCAGGTCGTCGCAGTTGCGGATGATCTGGCTGGACAGAATCTTGGGCTTGAGGCGGTCCTCAATCGTCAGGTCGAGGTCTTCGAGGATGGCTCGGCCAGCTTCGCGAACTTCGCCCTGAGAATCGCTGTGGATCTCGAGCATGCCGTAGCGGCGCTCGACGATCTGCATGCCAGGTCGCACATCGGTGCTCTTGACGGCGACGTCTGTGAGCCGATTGATGGCGATTCCAGGTGCGATTTCGACGAACAGTGCCGCTTGTCCTTCGGTGGGAAGGAAGCCACGACTGATCGTGCCAATGACGGCGTTCATCTGAGGCTGGAGCGAGTCCAGGTAGACGAAGCTTCGGAGGTCTACAGCCAAGCCATTCTCCTAGTATCCGCCGCCAGAGGCGGCTCCGGGTACGACACAACCAGCGATCTTGAGCCCAACGGACGCCCCGATGCGGGTTGCGCCAGCGCGAACCATCTTGAGCAAATCGTCCTTGCCGCGAACGCCGCCCGAAGCCTTGACTTCGAGCTCGTATTCCACGGCATGGGCCATCAGGGCGACATCTTCGACGGTTGCGCCGCCGGTCGAGAAGCCCGTCGAGGTCTTGACGAAGTGTGCGCGGGCGCGCTTGGCACACACGCAGGCGGCCACCTTTTCTTCGTCGGTAAGCAGTGCGGTCTCGATGATGACCTTGAGGATGGCGCGGCCATCGCGAGCGACTTCGGCCAGAGCGCGAATGTCGTCGTACACGTACTTGTGGTCGCCGCTCTTGAGGGCGCCAATGGGAATCACCATGTCCAGCTCTTTGGCACCGTCTCGCAGCGCTCGACGCGCCTCGAGCACCTTGATCTGGGTTGGGGTTGCCCCGAGTGGGAACCCAATGACCGTGCACACCACCGGGCTTTGGCCCTTGAGTGCTTCAGCGGCGCGCTTGACGTAGATCGGGTTGACGCAGACGGACTTGAAGCCGCACTTCGCGGCCTCTTTGCACAGCTGGTCGATGTCTGCGTAGGTCGCATTCGCCTTGAGCAGGGTGTGGTCGATGATGCCTGCGAAGGTGTCGTTGATGTCGCACGCACCCAGCTCGGTGCACAGTCGCGTGCCACTGATGCCGCCGAGCATGCCCTTGAGGTTGTCGCCGGTCTCGTTGACCGAGCAGCTGACGCAGCAGTCGCCCTTGCCCTTGCAGGACTTGTTGGGATTGCAGGTCATCTCGACAAAGCCCGGTGCACCCTTGGCCACGATCCCGCTCATCAGAGAGGGATTGCTTTGAAGCACCTTGACGATGGTGTCGACAAGTTGTCCATGGTCAGCCGTGGTGGCCATTGGGGGGGGGCTCCTGGGTGGTTCCGGGGGTGGCGCTTGCGCGGGTCGACCGGAATCGAGAGCGTCGATCATTGCCACGCGACGCTTGTGGCGGTCAACTGTGCACTCAACAGAGAGGAAGACATCGACGATGGCCTTGGCCTCATCGTCGCCGAGGTAGCCCGCTCCGAGGGTCAGCACGTTGGCGTCATTGTGCTCGCGAGCATTGTTCGCCGTCTTGGTATTGAAGGCCATGCCGGCGCGGACGCCCTTCACCTTGTTCGCGGTCATGCACGAGCCAATGCCCGCGCCGTCCACAATGATTCCGCGCCATGCCTTGCCAGAACCCACAGCCTCGGCGGCCGCACGCGCGAACACCGGGTAATCGCAGGACTCCTTGGACCACGTGCCAACATCCAGCACGCTGAAGCCTTTGCTCTCGACGTGCTTCTTCAGCGCTTCCTTGAGAGGAAAGCCGCCGTGGTCTGATGCCAGTACAACCCGCTGAGACATGGACGCGGACGGTACAACACGGGGAGTGTGCGCGCCAGCGGTGCCAGACATCGTCGGCGGCATGGCGCCCAGCAGGGTAGGCTCAGGTCGAATGTTCGTGCCCTTCGCCGAGGACAAGATGGTTGGAACGCTCCTCGCGGGGCGGTACCGAATCACCGGAATCATTGCTTCTGGTGGCGCGGGGCATGTGTTCAAGGGCGTGCAAGAGAAGCTCGGCCGCGAGGTCGCCATCAAGGTCTTGCGCAGCGACATCTCGGACACTGCCCGCGAGGAGTTCGAGTCCCGCTTCTTGCGTGAAGCTGCGCTAGCGGGTCGCCTGCACAGTCCCTATGTCGTCACAGTGCACGACTTTGGTACCGACGAAGACAGCGGCACCCACTTCGTCATCATGGAGTACCTCGACGGCCGAACCCTCAAGCAGGCGATGAAGGCGGGGCCCATGGAGCCCGGCTGGGCGGTGCACATCACCCAAGGCATCGCCAGGGGGCTGCGCCACGCCCACAACAACGGCCTCATCCATCGAGATGTAAAGCCGGGCAATGTGCTGTTGGTCGCCGATGACGAGGGCGTCGACGTGCCCAAGCTGGTCGATTTTGGGCTGGTCAAGGGCATCGACGACGTCGGCCAAGAGGTCACGACCACAGGCATGTACATGGGCACGCCGGCCTACATGCCTCCCGAACAGGCCCGTGGCGAGAAGGACATCACCGGAAAAGCCGACGTCTACAGCCTCGGCTGCGTGTTCTACCGAATGCTCACCGGAGTGCTGCCGTTCTCGTCCGACAACGCGGTCACCACGGCACTGATGCACATCCAAGACGCCTACCCGCCGATGTCGGGCAGGGCCCCCGATGTGTCTGTGGACCCCGCCCTAGAGGACATCGTGCGGGCTTGCATGGAAAAGGACCCCAAGGCTCGTCCGGACTCCACCCAGCTCGTCAATCTGCTCAAGGAGTACGCGCACGGCGGCCCGGTGACCGAGACCGCCGAGATCAGCACAATCAACCCCTCAGAGCGCGAGAGCCTGCTTGGACTCGAGGCAGACCCGCTCCCAGACCGCGCCGAGTCCGCATCCCCGCCGCCCAAGAGTGGCCGCCTCGTGCTGATTGCAGGGATCTTTGCGGGCAGTGGGGCCGCGGCATTGCTCTGCGGGGGCATCGCCGCACTGGGTTTGTCGTTCTCAAACCCAACGACCCAGCCCGAGCTCACCATCGCGGACGTCACGCCGCTGCCGATCCACGACGTGGCTGCGGTGGTGGAGCCGGCGCTCCCTGGCGACCCCACCGAAGTCCTCGACCCCACTCCGCCTGCGGATCCGGCGCCCGAGCCCAAGCCCGAGCCCGAACCCAAGGCAAAGGAACCTCCGCAGCCTCCCAAGGCACCGCCCATCAAGAAGAAGAAGAAGGTGGTGAAGAAGGCGGCACCCCCGCCGCCGCCGCCGCCGCCGCCGCCCGAGCCGGTGACGGCCGACGGCGTGCGATTTGATGGCGAGCACGCCGCGCGGGCGGTGAAGTTCCTCAATGAGTCCGATGTGACGACGATGAAGGCCAAGGGCATGTCGACGCGGGCCGCGAATCTGGTGGTGGCGAACCGGCCATTTGCCGACATGAGTGCATTTGCCGGCACCTACCAAGTGGGTCCAGGAACGGTGCAGTCAGTGTTCAACGCCACGAAATAGGTATCATCGCCCGCATGCACGCTGACGATCTGCTGTACGCCATGCGCTCTGGCGCTGAACAATCCCCGCAAGCCATTGCTGCATTTGTCACTGGGGTCTGCGATGGCTCGGTCAGTCGCCCGCAGGCCGCAGCTTGGCTGGCTTATGCCTTTCAGCGTGGGCTGACCGACGCCGAGACCATCGCGCTCACGGGGGAGATGACCCGGTCAGGTGACGTGCTCGACTGGGGTGAGGGCGCCCCCTGCGTCGACAAGCACTCCACCGGTGGCGTCGGCGACAAGGTCAGCTTGGTGCTCGCGCCGCTGTTGGTCGAGCTCGGCTACCGGGTGCCCATGGTCTCTGGCCGGGGGCTCGGCCACACCGGCGGCACCCTCGACAAGCTTGAAGCCATCGATGGTTTCCGGTGCGATCTGTCCGAAGAGGAGCTTCGAGAGGTGCTCTCCGAGGTCGGCTGCTTCATCAGCGGGCAGACCCGAGAGCTCGCGCCCGCAGACCGCATCCTGTACGGCCTGCGCAACGAGACCTGCACCGTCGAAAGCATCCCGCTGATCGTGGGCTCCATCCTCTCCAAAAAGCTGGCAGAGGGCATTGAGCGGCTCGTCTTGGACGTCAAGACGGGATCAGGTGCCTTCATGAAGACGTTCGAGGACAGCCATCGCTTGGCCGAGGCGCTCGTTCGCGTCACCGAGGGCAATGGCGTTCGATGCACCGCTCTGATCACCGCCATGGACCGGCCCTTGGGTCACGCCGTGGGCAATGCGCTCGAGGTCGCAGAAGCCATGGAGAGCCTCAAGGGGGGCGGCCCCGAGGACCTCCGCCGGATCACCGTCGAGCTGGCACAGGACGAGCGTGCAGCCGAGTTCTTGGCCTCGGGCCGATGCTACGAGACCTTCTGCCGCATGGCGCGCGCTCAAGGCGGCAATCCAGACCACTTGCTGGGTGAGGGGACCACTGAGTTGGTCGTCGAGTCTCCCCGAGACGGCTTTGTGACGGCGGTTGACGCCTTGTCGATCGGACGGGCTGCCTTTGTGCTTGGTGCCGGGCGCCGTCGAGCCGAGGACCCCGTCGATCCGGGGGTGGGCATCGAAGCGCTGGCAAAACCCGGACAACAGGTCAGCAAGGGGCAGGTGTTGGCCCGCATCCACCATCGCGGCCGGGAAGTCGAACAATCGACGGCGCTGGTGCGTGGCGCCATCTCGGTCGGGGACGCGGCTGCAGAAGTGTCGGCGCTGATTCAGGCAACTGTGACGGTCTGACACCGAGCCGTCCCGCCTGGCCGCGCAGGCCAGCTTGTTGCTGGGTGCTTCAATATTGTGACGTTCAAGGAACGGCGGGCAATATCCGGTGTACTCTCGCGTCCTTTCGCCGGAGGTACCGACATGTCCGATCCCATTACGTTCAAGCTCGCCCAATACACCGAGACCGACACCACCGTTCGCCTGGTGCGCGGCATTCTGGGAGCCCTTCCGGGGGCACCCGAGTACGTTCACTACGGCAGCATCGACGATGCCGTTCGGGCCCTCGACCCCAACGCGTCCGACGCCACCATTGCCGTGGCCCGTGCCAACGCGGTCAACGACGACGTCAGCGACCTGATGTGGATGGCCAACCTGCTCGATTCAGCAGACCAGGGCTATGCGGTGTTCACGGGCATCAAGACCCTGTGGAACCTCTTCAAGAAAAAGAGCGATGCCATGGAGCTCGATGAGGAGCAGCGCAACGACGCCATCGCCAAGGCGCTCGCCGTGTCCTACATGGCCTACAAGGCCGTTCCGGGACCCGTCACCCAAAAGGTGGGCAAGTTCGCCGAGCTGCCCTCGGGCGAGGCGATGCTGTACTACTACGGCGCTGCAGAGGTCGCGCTGCCCTTCGCGGACAACCTGGCGGCGGCGGGGGGAAATGCCCTGGACCACGTGCTCGGTGACCGCGTCGATGGCCAGATGAAGCGTCTGATGGGCTTGGCCGGTGGCAAGGACTTGTCGGTGGCTCCAGGCATGCTCAATGCGCTCAAAGACAAGCTCGGCTCGGTCGTGGGCGTTGCAGCCCAGAACGTCGACAAGATTGCCGGCGCGTCCAGCCCCTACTTGCCCGGCATGGCATCGGCAGCAGACAAGGCCACCGGCGTAGCCGCCACCGCGGCCGACCTGCTGCCTGTCTACCGATTGCTGGGAGCACGCCTTGCGGCCGAGTCCGCCGCCATGCGCGCACTCACACCGCCTGAAGTCTAGGCCTCACTATCGGTGCCAGACATAGACCTGTGCTGCGTTGGCGCCGAATGAGGTGAAGTTGTTCTCGTTGCAGCTGCTGGTGCAGACCCCTGCCCAGTAGCTGCTGATGTCGGTGTTGTTGCTCGGTGAGTTGGCCGCGACACCCAGGTTGAACTGGGCTCGGTTCTGGTCGTCGTTCGTTCCGTTGTAGCCACTGACTCCGTCGGCCTTGTTGACCGACAAACCGAACTGCCAGCGGTTGTCTTGCAGCCAGACCGAGCGGCCGAAGATGCCCCCCCAGTAGTGCCAGATCGCGTCGTTGTCGCTGCCCAGGTAGTAGGTGCGGGTGCCGTGGGCCAAAGACGCCCCGGTGGCGGAGCCCGTTCGGTTCTGGCGGTCGACGTCGTACTGCTGCAGGTGGTCGATCGACGAGGAGCCGGTAAACAGCACCTCGTTCTGGACCGTCAGTGTGGACACCTCGATCATCTGGTACTTGATTTCAGCGGGCGCCGAGTAGGTGTCCACCTTGATGATGCCGTTGACCGCCGGCTCCAGAGCAACGGTGTTTCCGGCGTTGTCGGTCCAG
>CAYYHT010000257.1:0-9534 GCA_964471355.1 uncultured Enterobacteriaceae bacterium | reverse complement strand
CCGTCGTAGGCGTAGCGAGCGTGGGGTGAGCCGGCGCGCGAGAAGACGAGGTCGGCACCCACAAAGCCGACGTCGAAGGAGTGGGCCAGATCTTCGCTCTGCCAGCTGGGCTCGGCGCCGAAGCCGCCGTCGTTCAAGAAGAGCAGGTCAGGAGTCGGGTCCGGGCCCCGTGTGGTTCCGGTCGCGGCGGCCAGGTCCAGATCGCCATCGCCATCGACATCGCCGAGTGCGACCGAGAAGGTGAATGCGCCATCCCAGCTCCACTCCCGTGTGGTCAGGCCGTCGGGTCCGCCGAGGTACAGATCGATGCCCCCTGGCTCCTCCTCGCCTCCATCGCCGATGTAGCGGGTGACGACCAGATCATCGAAGCCATCGCCATTGATGTCGCCCGTGGCCAGGCGTCCGTGCAGATGTGACGTGTCGCTGTGCCAGCTCGGCGTGGTCTCGGGCATGGAACCGGCGTCTGCGCGGTGGACCGAGATGGGTCCAGGTGCCACATCGTTGCCGTTGCTGACGATCATCTCGGGCTGCCCGTCGCCGTCCACATCGGCCCATGCCAGCCCGGTGGCGGCGGTGTGCTCGTCGGACTCCCACGTCGGTGTGGTGGGCAGGTCGGCGGTGCAGGCGATGGCGAGCAGGAGAGTAAGCACGCACTAGACTAGCTTCAGTGGCCGACAACCCACCAATTCTGCACCGCGTGCTCGACGTCCCTTTGCGTGGCGACGGCATGCGCTTGGACCGATTCTTGGCGGCGCGCTTTGCCGACCGATCCCGCAGCGAGCTGGTCAAGGGCATCAAGAAGGGCCAGGTCTGTACGCCTGAGGGTGTGGTGCTGCGCTCGTCGAGCACAGTGCGTGCCGGGCAGCTGCTGCACATCACGATTGCTGGAATCGCGCCGTCGACTCCTCCTCCCGCCATGCCGCAGATCTTGTTCGAAGACGACCATGTCGCAGTGCTGAACAAGCCGCCGGGCCTGCTGGCGCATCCAGCGGGTACGGCGTTTGCGTGGTCGGTGATTCGCGCCGCCAAAGACCACTGGCCCGAACACCGCGTCGACCTCGCGCACCGCTTGGATCGGGACACGTCGGGCACGATGACCCTTGCCAAGCAGGCTGATGCGAATCGATTCCTCAAGGCGGCCTTTGTCCAAGGGCGAGCGATCAAGATCTACGAGGCGGTCTGTCGCGGTGTGATCCCCTGGGATAGCCGAAGCCTTGATGGCTCGATCGGCCCCCACGGCGGCGAAATTCGAATCTTGATGGCGGTCCGTGCCGACGGACTTGCCTCACGGACCGACGCCGTGGTGCTGCGGCGCGGCGAGAACTGGACACATGTCAGGCTGCGGCTGCATACCGGGCGCACCCATCAGATCCGCGTGCACATGGCCGATGCGGGATTTCCGCTGCTGGGGGACCGCCTGTACGGCCTGCCCTTCGACGTGGCACTTCGCGGCATGGAAGAGGGCTGGGACGAGGCGGCGATCGTCGCATCGGGGGCCAAGCGACAGGCGCTGCATGCGGCCTCAATCCGCTTTCCGCATCCGACGGGGGGAGAGGTGGTGGTCACGGCACCTGTGCCCGAAGACATGCGGCGCCTCATGGTCTAGAATCCCCGGCATGAAGTGGCTTGTCTGGGTGGGTTTTTTGGTAGCGGCCGGTATCGGGGCGATCTTTGTCGTCTCACAGCGGGGAGATGCGCCTAAACCCGCTCCTCCTCCTCCTCCAAAGCCTCCCGAGCCCAAGCCAGAGCCCAAGGCCGAACCCGAGGCAGCGGCCCCGGCGGACTCCACCGACGACGACCCGACGGATGATGCGCCCACCGACGAACCCACCGATCCAGGTCCAGCCCCGTCCAAGGTCGAAGAGATCACCGATCCAGGTCCGGCGGCCGACGCCAAGACCGACGAGTCGGACATCACGCAGCCCGGACCGGCTCCGGCCGAGCCCGATCCTGCACCCGAGCCCGAGGCAGCGCCCGCACCTGCACCCGCGGCCAAAGAAGAGGTCGAGGACGAAGACACCTCGGACGACAACACCGCCGACCAAGATGGCGGGACGGGCCGGGACACCGTCGAAGACACGGGCGACGCGGCCACGGTCGACGAAGATGAGGACGAAGAGATCGACGCCACCTTCAAGATGGAGGCCGTCTCGGTCAAGGGCGTCGAGTTCGACGGTCTGGCGTCCATGCGCGCGCTCTCGCTGCTGAACAACAGCGACGAAGATGCGCTCAAGGCCGTGGGCCTCAAGGGTCGGCCGCTCAAGTTGATCCTCGAGAACCGCCCCTTCCAGAGCCTGGTTGACGTGGGTGCGGTCAAGGGCATGGGCACCAAGACCCTCGAGACCATCCACAAGGCCACCGAGTAGTGAAGGGCCGCTGCCGGATTCAAATGGGTGGCGAGCACGCGTGGGGCAAAGCCAGCCGCGAGATGATTCAGGCCTGTGAGTGCGGGGCCCAACAGCTGGTTCCCAAGCACACGCCCGTGTGGAAGCGGGTGCCGCCGCAGTTTGGCGGCGGGTCTGATCTGCAGATGTGTTCGGTGTGCAGCTATGTGCGCTCGTCGAGTGCGGGAATCGGCGAGCTCGACGCCAAGATTCACACGGCGTAGCGAGCCTCCGGCACCATTTTCAAGAATCGGGTCGGTGGACCGATGAGTGCTCTATGAAGATTGCACTGCCGAACCAGGCGGCGGCGTCGCTTCGGCGGAGGCGGCGATCGCTGCTCCATATGGTGAAGGACGCGAAGCGACTGTTGGTGCGGCCCTGTGAGGGCTGCACGCTGGTGTGCATCTGCCACGGGCGTCAGGACTGCACAGAGTGCTGCACGACGGATTGCCTGTTGGTGCGCCAGCGGCTGTCCATCGATGGAGACCGCTACCCGATCGAGAAGGGAATCTTGCCGTTGGTCTTCGAAATGGCGTCTCGTCAGGTCTACAAGCCCGTGTGGTCCTGCGAGGGCCACGAGGTGCTCGGCGGAGCGTTGAAGCTGCCGCAGGTCTGGTTCTACTCCGATCCGCACCATGCGGATCTGCTGGCCATACTGGCCGCGAATAGTCGGTCTTTCAGCACCCAATGGACAGTGGCGTTCATGAAGGCCAGCTATCCCGGACTTACATGGAGGCTGGCGCCGGTGGACGCCGGAGACGGGTTGTCCTCACTGCGACAAGACGCCACACGCCTGGCGGGTCTGGTTCGAACCCATCTGAACAAGTTGATCCACGATCAGATTGCAGCCTTGGATCGCCAGCAGGGCGCTATCTAGGCACCCATCCATAGGCGCAAGCGAGTACAAAACCGCCGAGAACCGCGGCCCAAAGCACTTTCTCAGCGGCGCCGAGCTCGCAGTCAATGGGGGTCAGGGCACCCCAGACCAGTCCCGCCACCAGCCCGCCGACGTGGCCGATGGCGTCGATGAAGGGCACCAGAAATGAGCCCACGACGTTCAGCAAGACAAACCCGATCAGGATGGGTCCATAGGTCTGCTGATCGGTCTCATCCATCGTGTCGCGCATGCGGTAGCCGATCACCACCGCAGCACCGAGCAGCGCGAATGCGCCTCCCGATGCGCCGTCGGACATCGGCACCCCCATCATCTGGCTGGCGACGGAGCCGGCGACGCCCCCAGCGACAAATCCGCCGAGCCAGCGCGTGGGGCCCACGAAGGGCTCGACGAGTCTGGCCAGGACCCAGACCGCCAGCATGTTGGTCAGCAGGTGCAGCAGGTTGGCGTGCAGCAAGACGCTGGTGCACAGGCGCCACCACTGCTGTCGGTTGGCCACCAAGCCGCGGTGCTGGCCGCCGACGGCGATTCTGAGGACGGCGGGACGGTCATAGATGAGCGCGTCGATGAAGCTGGGTGCCACAGATGCGGTGGCGATGTGCACCACCACGAGCGCTGCCATCAGCACCCAGACGGCAACCAGTCGGTCATAGCGCGAGGGCGTGCTCCCGCAGCACATCATTCAGAGAGGTCTTGCGATCCGTGCTCTCGCTGCGCTTGCCGATGATCAGCGCACAGGGAATCTGATAGGTGCCCGCGGGGAATTCCTTGTTGCGAACGCCGGGAATCACAACGGACCGGGGGGGCACGCGGCCCTTGTAGGTGATCGGCTCGGGACCGGTCACGTCGATGATGGGGGTCGATGCGGTCAGGGTGGTGCCGGCTGCGATCACGGCCTCTTCCTCGACCAGCACGCCTTCGACAATGATGCATCGGCTGCCGATGAAGCACCCGTCCTCGATGATGACCGGTCGGGCACCCTCGGGTTCGAGCACGCCGCCGATACCGACACCGCCAGACAGGTGCACATTCTTTCCGATCTGAGCACAGGAGCCAACGGTGGCCCAGGTATCGACCATGGTGCCCGAGCCAATGTAGGCGCCGAGGTTGACGTAGCCGGGCATGACCACGCAGCCAGGCTCGAGGAAGGCGCCGTAGCGAATCGTTCCCGGAGGCACCAGACGGACGCCCTGGACTGCCAGGCGCTGCTTGAGGGGAATCTTGTCGATGAACAGGTAGTCGCCCCAGCCGCCCTCTTCCATGGCCGAGAACTTGAAGTACATCAAGATGGCCTGTCGAACCCATTCGTTGATGACCCACTCGCCGTCCACCTTCTCGGCGACGCGCACGTAGCCCTGATCGAGGGACTCCATGGTGTCCATCAGAGCATCGCTGTCGATTTCACCGCTCTCGATCGAGCGCTCGATTCCAGCCTTCATGGCCTGTGTGACTGCGTCCAAGGGGTCCTCCTCGTGGCCGCCGAGCATACACAAAGAGTGCGGGGGCCGATCCGGATAAGGAGCCTGCATGGACGAAGAGATTCCCAGCGCGCTGCGCGATGCGGTGCACATCGACCCGCATGGCGTGTCCTTCCAGACCGAGCAAGTCAATCCCTATCGCGGACCTTGGGTCGTCTTTGCTCCGCTGTTCGGCATCGTTGTGGGCGTGATCCTGTGGGCAACGCTGGTCTTCGCGGTCAAGGACGCCGCGGTGATGACCAACGAGGCGGCCAACCAGCTCGCCGTTGCCTCCTTGTTTGGCATCGTGCCGCTGCCCACAGCGATCTGGTACCTGCTCGGCCGCTTCACCGGAGCCAGCGCCGTTCGAATCAACGTGGTCGTCGACGCCAACGGCATCACCATCAGCGAGGGAGAAGCTCGGCTCGTACGGCATCCTCGACATCGCATTGCCCATTGCTACGCACCTCCGGACACTCCCGCGATTGCCCTGCACCTGACCGAGCCCACCGAGACTGTGTACCTGCAGCTCGACCTGGGCTACGAATCCAGGCAGTGGCTGGCCAATCAGATCAAGCGGACCATTGCGGGAGCGCAGGACGAGCATGAGATCAGCGGCCGAGGCGTCGTCGAACGCCAGTCCGCAAAGCTGCGTCGTGCGGCGAGCGAGAAAGGGCATTGAGCCTGCCCGATCTGGAGCATGAGTCCGGCCGCCTCAAGCGGGCGGCGACTGAGGAAGTGACTCCTGCCAAGAAGTCGAGGTCCTCTTCGCAGGTGCAAACGCCATAGAGGCCTTGCGATGCGCTTCATTCCGTTCCTGCTGCTGCTGCTCGCCTGCAAAGGGCGCGATGACGATCCCGAGCCTGTCGATTTGGCTGTGCGTCTCGATGCGGGTCAGACCCGCGTCGGCGTGATCACCAGCGACGATGCCTTGTTCGGCGGCATCAGTGCCGAGGGCCAACCCGGCGACTTCAAGCTGTACAACGACCGCGTGCAGTTCATCGTGCAGGGGCCGCGAATCGGCGCCTACATGTCGAGCTATGGCGGCGGTGTGATCGACGCGGACATCGTGCGCCCAGAGGGACAGGTGGGCCACGACATCGTCAATGAGTGGGGTCCCATGCTGGGCCTGGCCAAGTACATGGACGGCACCACCATGACCGTGGTCAGCGATGGCTCCGATGGGGTGGCGCACCTGCGGGTCGAGGGCACGGACGCGCCACTGCAGTACATCGCCGCGGCATTTGAACTGCCACAGACCGACCTTGGGCTTGAGATCACCACCGACTACATTCTGCGGCCCGACACCTACCTGCTCGAAGTGAGCACCACGCTGCTGGCCACCGAGCCGGTGACGGGCATTCAGCCTGGCGACGGCATCCAGGGAGCCAAAGAGGTCGCCGAGATGTTCGAGTCCGGCGGCGGCTACAGCCGGCTGCAGGCGGGGGAACAGCGGGATTGGATTGGTTGGATGAGCGAAGAGGTCACCGTTGCGACCCTGCGCGGGGACCACCCGGTCTCGGCGGCGTCGGGAGCCGCTGTGCTGGGCCTGCTCATGGAACTGGCCGGTTCGTTTGAAGAGCCCGTCGACCTTCAGGCTGGAGAACAGCATGTCTACACGCGGTTTTACGGTGTGGGTCCCGACGCCGCCTCGCTCACCGATGATCGCATGGCAGCCGAGCCCACGGACACGGTCTCGGGCGTCGTCACTGCCGCCGATGGGCCGGTCGAGGGCGCTCGGGTTGTCATCTCGGTCGGCGACCTGCCGTGGACGGTGGCCCGCACAGCCGCGGACGGCAGCTTCGAGGCCAGTGTGCTGCGTGGGGCGACACCGACATTCTTGGCGGACGGTCGCGGCAATGGCCGTGTGATGGACCTGCCCGAGGGGTCGGGGCGCTATGGGCCCTACGCCGCCGATGCCCTTCGCGCGGCGTCTCTCGGTTCGCTTTCTGGAGAAGCGCTTGGTGCCACGGCCCGCGGGCGTGGTGTGGGCTCCCAGGTCGATCCGCTCGTGTTGGCCCAGCCCGCGCTGCTGGACATCCGGGTCGATGATGGGCAGCCTTTCGAGGTCAAGCTGCGCGCGGTCGAAGCCGATGCCGCGGCCGACCCGCGCGTTCGTCCTCGTCCCGAGGGAGCGATTGCCTATGGCTGGTCTGCGGACGGAGCGATGCAGCTGCCGGTCGAGCCCGGGGAATACGAAATCATCGTGCACCGCGGCATTCGCTTCGAGGCCCACAGCGAGGTCAGGCAGCTTGCAGCGGGCGAGACCGTCGCCCTCGACGTCGATCTGATCGCTGCGTACGACCACACAGGATGGCTGTTGTCCGACCCGCACCAGCATGCAAGTCCGAGTCCCGATGGTGTGGTCAGCATGGAGGAGCGACTGCTGTCTTCGGCTGGAGTAGGCCTGCAGCTGCACTTTGGGACCGATCACGACCACATTGCCGACTACCGACCGCTGATCGGGCCCCTTGGCATCGGCGACTCGCTGAACAGCGTGGTCGCCAACGAGGTCAGCCCCTTCATTCGCGGCCACGTCAACATCTACCCGGTCGAGCCCATCGCCAATCAGCCAAATGGCGGAGCGTGGATGTGGTACTGGGAGCCGCCCGTCGCCAGCACAGAGGCCCAGATGGCGGGTCTGCGCGAGCGCCATGGCGATGGCTACCGCCTGCAGATCAACCATCCCTTTGTCCTGGGCATGGTGGGCGCTGCGGACTGGGAACCCGGCCTGATTGCCGATCCCGACTACTGGTCCGACGACTTTCAGACCATGGAGGTGTTGAACGCCGCCGATTCGGGTGAGTACCTGCCCTTCTTCTTCGACATGGTGAACCGCGGCAAGGGAGTGGCGCCAATGGGCACCTCGGACTCCCACAACCACATGAACATCGGCCACACCGCCACCTTCTTGCCCGTCGGCACAACACCGACCGACTACACCGACGATGCCCTGCGCGCGGCCATCGACGCCCAGCGCACGCTGGTCACCCGTGGTGTCTTCTTGGACATGAACCTCGAGCCGGGAAGCACCGTGCCAGGCGGCTCCACTCTCGAGGTTGCGGCACGGTCCGCGAGCTGGGTCGTGGTCGATGAGCTGCAGCTGTACAAAGACGGCGAGCTGATCGCGACGGTGCCCGGCACATCCATGAGCGTTCAGCTGGACACGGGCAGCGATGCCTCCTACACCGTGATGGCCCAAGGCTCCACACCGATGGAACCGGTATGGCCCGAAGTCACTCCATGGGCCATGAGCAGCCCCATCTTGGTCGACGTCGCTGGCGACGGCTGGGATCCTCCCCTCCCTCCTCTTCAGCTCGGAGCCTCCCGTTGATTCCCCTCCTGATTAGCCTGATTGCTTGCGGCAATGTCGACGCCCCCATGGACGCCACCGACTCCACGCCGGTCGTGTTCGAGGTGCCCAAGGGCAGCACCGCCAATGGCATCGGACCCGCCCTTGTCGAGGCGGGCTTTGTCACCTCCGAGTTCAACTGGAAGATGGGTTTCAAGATGGGCGGCCTCGACGGCTCCTGTCTCAAGGCTGGCAAGTTCGAGCTTCGCCGTGACATGAGTCAGCGTCAGGTGCTCGAGACCCTCTGCGGCGTGCCGCTGGCCGACGATGTCGACTTCACCGTGCTCGAGGGATGGCGTCTGCGTGACACCGACAAGGCGCTGGCCGACAAGGGCTTCATCACCGCTGGCGCCTACCTAGCCGTGACCGAGGGCAAGACGGTGCCGGCCCCCTTCGATGTCAGCGGCCCGACCTACGAGGGCTACCTGTTCCCCGAGACCTACAAGGTGCCGCCGCCGGGCAGCTTTGACGTCGACAAGTTCGTGGTGCGCCAGCTCGAGACCTTCGACACGCGGTTTTTGGCCAGCCACAAAGACGAGGTCGCGGCGGGTCGAGGCCTGCACGACATTGTGATCGTGGCCAGCTTGCTCGAGCGCGAAGAGCCCTCGGTCAGCAATCGCCCGGTTGTGGCCGGCTTGATCTTCAAGCGTTTGGACAAGGGCTGGCAGCTCGGCATCGATGCGACCAGTCACTACAAGCTCGACGAGTGGAACGATCGCAAGGGCCTGCTTGCTGCGCTCAAAGACCCCGACGATCTCTACAACACCCGCAAGCGCAAGGGTCTACCGCCGACAGCCATCGGCGCTCCCTCGGTGCCCAGTCTCGAGGCAGCGATGGCTCCCAAAGATTCAGAGTGGTGGTTCTACCTGCATGACAGTAAAGGCGTCTTCCACGGTGCGCGCAACGGCGACGAACACGACGCCAACCGCCGCAAGTACAACGTCTACTAGGAGCCCCCATGCGCCATTTTCTGCCCCTTCTTCTCGTCCTGACCGGCTGCCCCACCGATGACACCGAGTGCGGTGACGGTGCCGACTGTGACGACACCTCGGACACCGACACCGCACCGACCGTGCCCACGTCGATCACGCACACCTCGGACCTGGCTTTCACTGGCAAGACCATCGATTGCGATCTGCTCGAAGTCGGCGTCACGGCTCCGTTTCCAGTGCCTGACTGCACCACATTGGTGACCGCGACGCTGACCCAGATCACCGAAGGCGATCTCTGCGCCGATTGCGACGCGACCTACGAGGGGCCGCTGACCTACCCGACGGACACCTGCTCGACGCTGCTGGGCATCACGCCGCCCGCGACAGGGGCTTGGGGCTTTGTGTTCACCAGCGATACCGCGCGTGAGCTGTGGCTCAAGAACACCGCCGGAACCTGGACAAAGACAGCGGACCTGACCGGTGCAGACGGTGCGTTCAACCACACCAACACCCA
>CAYYHT010000256.1:0-9578 GCA_964471355.1 uncultured Enterobacteriaceae bacterium | reverse complement strand
AGCCACGAGCTGGCTCCCACCGGCGTCACGGCAAACCGAGCCACAGGTCAGATCGCCCTGTTCGGCTACTTCGGCGGAGTCGGCTTCTGGCGCCCGGACACTGGCTTTCAGCTCAAGCTGGCTGGCAACGCTGAAGAGCCCGAGATTCAGTTCGACGACGCCCAGACCCGCAAGGCCGACGGGCACTTCGCACTGGGAACGGACCTGGCGACCGGCACCTACGGCATCTGGCGTTGGAACTGGGCCGAAGAGAAGCTCGTGCTGCGCGGCACCGTGCCCGACAGCGACTTCAAGCCCGTCTCCTTTGCCATCGAAGAGGGCACCGGCGACTTCTACTTCACCGCCAACCCCGGCCAGTGGCGCACCGTCTGGCGCATGACCGAGGACGGCACCTTCGCCACCCAGCTGCATCCGGGTGGCTCAAACCAGCTGAGCTGGCCCGTCGATCCCAACCTCGACTTCCTCGCGGTCGGCATCCAGTGGACCCAGGACTGAGCTAGCTCGCGTCGAGCTCGACAGTCCCGTCGTTGCCACAGTCATAGGCGGCCCAGCTGCCGCTCAGGCCGTACTCGTCCTTGGTCATCTCGAACTGGCCCGTGCACCACATCCAGCCGGACGGCAGCGAACCAGCATAGGGCATCTCGACCTCGTCGAGCACCAAGACTCCGTCGTCGAGCGGCCCCTCCAGCAGGGTCAGCGACGTGGCCCCCTCGGTCGGGCCCTCGACGGTCTCGTACCACAGCTCACCCTCGAACCAGCCTGGCTCGACCTCGACAATGTCCATCTGCAGCTCGCCATAGGTGGTCGCCTCGATGTTGCCTCGCCATGTAGTCTCGGTGAGTTCGTCAGCGGTCAGCGCTAAGCCTCCGTCGGGTGTGCAGGCGGTGGCGGCAAGGAACAGGACGGCTGTCATCAGGCGTTTCATCAAAGACCTCGGTGCGGAGTACACCGCTACCGACCGCCGCGGGACGGGGCGGTTCCAGGTACTCGTCAGCGGACGTGAAAGCCTGTCTCGCCTTCGCCGTCGACGGCACCCCCGTGCTCGTTCTCGTGGTCGTGGGCAACGTGCCCAAAGCTGCTGTTGTCAGCGGGCGGTGCAAATGCTGATCCCTCGGGCCAGATGTAAGTGTCGGTGCCTCCGCCATCCATAAACAGGCCCACCGCTTGGGCGTCCCAGCGCGGGGCCGAGTAGCACTCGTCGCTGTGGTTGCCCAGGCCGGTCGAGTAGTCGGTCAACGCCTCGTAGGCGTCGTCTCCGCCGTTGTCTGCGAACACGCCGATGCCCTGGCAGTTGCTGGCACCAGCCCCGAGAGTGGCGTAGCGGTACCGGTCAGCTCCGGACTCGTCGATGAACAGGCCGATCGAGAAGTCGTGCCCGCTGCCCAGATGCACGGCTCGCGGCCTCAAGGTCTGACCGACCGCGTCGTCTCCTCCCCCATCGAGCAAGGCCCCGATGGCGTAGTGCGCCGCGGCCCCATGCACGTAGTAGTACGCGTCGTAGGTGTCGTCCCCGGCCGCATCGGACAGCACGCCCAAGCCCTGCCAGTAGCCGGTGCCCTGGCCAAAGACCGAAGCGGTGTAGGCGTCGTTGCCGCTCTCGTCGCGCAGCAGGCCATAGCCCCCGGACAGAAACGCGCCGTCCGCATCGCCACGCCGTCCAAAGCCCGCTCCCTGCGAGAAGCTGCTGTTGCCCTGGCCTGCCATCTGCGGCGTGTAGTAGAGCGGGTCGCCGCCGTCGTCGGGTCCGCCGGGATTGGCAAAGTAGACGTCATCGCCGCCGCGGTCGTAGAGCATGCCGACCGCTTGGGTATAGGCAAAGCCCTGCGAATAGCTGTAGGTGGTGTAGGTGTCCGACCCGCCCCCATCGATCAGCAGTCCGATGCCCACCGCCGAAGCACCCTGAACGCCAATCTCGCCGCCGTACATGTCGGCGCCGCCATCGTCGCTCAGCACCCCCACGCCAAATTGCCCCCAGCCCTGGCTCATGCGCAGCGACGCATAGGTGTCATCGCCGGTGCCCTGGTCGAACAGCAGGCCCACACCAAACCGTCCCGAGCCTTGGCGACCGGTCTCGGACAGCGAGAAGGGACCGTAGTTCTCGTCGCCTCCGTAGCGCCCCTCTTCGTCAGATGGCAGCCGACCTTCGTCGCTGGCAACCGGCTTCTCGACGTAGCCATAGACGTCGTTGCCGCCCAGATCGATCATCAGACCGAGTGGGAATCCCGGTCCATTCGCCCCAGCAGGGTGCACCCAGACATCGTCGCCGCCCAGGTCCAGCAGGAACAGAAACTCCCGGCCTTGTTCGGGCTGCTGCGCGTCGGCCCCGGTGATGGCGATGGCTCCCATGTCGGTGTCGAGATCGACCATCCAGCCCGATCCGCTGCCAGCGAAGGGCTTGAGGTCGGCCGTCTCGATGGCGTGCGCCAGACGCAGGGTCGGCCCGTACAGAACCCGGGGTCCGGTCTCACTCAAGATCCAATCCTGGGTGGGGGGGTCGGCAAAGTTCGGCAGCCGGTCGGTGTCAGGCATCAGGGAGCTGTGCCCGTGAAGCGAGTACCGCACCGGGTCGTCGACCAGCTCGGCCATGTCCTGCCACGCGTCGATCAGCTCGGCCATGGCCGCAAAGATCGGGTCCAGCTCGTGGGCCAATCCCTCGGGAAGCGCATCGGCATCGAAGTCGTCCAGATCGCCGTCGGCTTCGTCCAGGAGCTCTTCGAGGCCTTCGTCGAGCTCGGTGTCCGCATCGATGTAGTCGGCGGGGTCCAGCGGCGCGTCGGGCATCGGCTCGTCCAGCAGACCCATGGCGACGGTCAGGGCGCCAGTCGCGGGGTGCCCTAGATCGGCGTAGTGCGCCAACGCATCGTCGCGCTCGGTGATGAAGCAAGGCAGCGTGTGTGCCTGGGCCTGCAGATCACGGAACCAGGGCAACAAGAAGGCGTCGTCCAGAACCGCCGCGTACGACGCCTTGGACAGGTCGTGGTCCGAGAATGGAATCTGGTCGCGGTCCAGGTTGGCGTCTTCGAGCGCATCATCGAGCAACGGTGCATCGATGTCGGCATTGCATCGAGGTGCGACGGGAGTGGGGTCCCATGCAGGCGGCTCTGGCGGCACTGGTTTGGTGCATGCGGCGAGCAGGGGCAGGAAAAGCAGGCGTCGCAAGGCGAGTCTCGTCGAAGGAGGTCTACGACGCCCCGGTAAGAGGTACCAACCGAATCGGCACGACCGAAGCCGGCTTTGGGAACGGGAAGTAGACCATTTGCTCGACGAAGTCTGGCTTGAGCTCGAGCCGGTACTTGCTCAACAGCTGGTGCACAAAGGACTTCACCGTCATCTCGCCGAACGCCATGCCGATGCAGGTGTGAGCTCCGCCACTGAAGGGGATGTACTGGTAGCGATGGCCCTTGTGTTCCTGGCGCTCGTCGTTGAAGCGCTCGGGGTCGAACACGCCGGGCTGAGTCCATAGGCTCGGGTCCCGGTGCAGGGAATAGGCGTTGAACCACACCTGGGTGTTCGCCTTGAGCTTGATGCCGTCCACTTCGCAATCGACGGTCGTTCGGCGGGGGATGGAGGGCACGGGCGGGTACAGCCGCAGCACCTCTTTGAACACCAGGCTGGTCAGCGGCATCAGGGCCAAGTCGCTGTACTCGGGTGCGGGCTTGTCGATGGCCTGTACCTCGGTACGCAGCTTGTCCTGCCAATCGGGGTTGCGGGCCAATTCGTAGGCCATGTTGCCCAGTGCGCTCGTCGACGTGTCGTGAGCCGCCATCATCATGAAGATCATGTGGTCGACGATCTCGTCGTCGGAGAGCGTGCTGCCATCTTCGCCCTTGGCCTGGGCCAATAGGCTGATCATGTCATCTCCGGGATCGGCGCGCCGGCGGGCCACAGCCGCGCCAAAGAAGCCCACCAAGCGCTCGCGTCCGCTGTTGGCTCGGCGCCAGTTGGTGCCGGGCAGCGGCACCCGAATCACGGCATCAACACAGGCCATCGAATCGACAAAAGCGTCGTTCAGCGCCTGTTGGTCGGTCTCGTCGGCCCCCATGAACACCCGCGTCGCACCGGCCAGGATGACACTCTTGACCGCTGGAAAGAACGGAAACCACTCCCCGACCGCAAAGCCATCGACCCCCTCGCCCAGCGCTGGGTTGAGGGCCCCCATGTACGAGCGCATGGCGGTCTTCGAGAACGCGTGCTGCATGATGTTTCGGTGGTGGCGGTGCTCTTCGAAGTCCCTCAGCATCAACCCGCGTGGAAAGTGGGTCCCCAAGAAGGCCTGCCAGCCGTACCAGCTGCTGAAGCGCTTCTGGCGGTCCACCAACATCTCTTGGGCGAAGTCAGCACGGCAGGTCAACACCGCGTACTCGCCAAAGGCATAGGTCTTGAATGTGCGGCGCTGGTTGTCGAGGCTCTGCCGCCACCACTCCCCCGGGTCCTTCAGAAAGTCCAGGGTGGTCCCTATGATCGGCCACCCGTAGTCTCCGTCGATGTCTTCGGGAAGGTCGCTGGTTGCATCTCGGAAGTCACTGGGCATCGCGCCTTCTATCACAGGACGGATAGAGTGGCTGCACACACGGAGATGTGCCCCTTCTTGCGAGCGTTTTTTCGATCGTCGATCTGGTTGACCTTGCTGGTGATCAGCTGTGAACCGCCACCTGATACCAACGAAGACGACTCCGGCGGCGGCGAGTCTGACACCGACACCGACACCGATTCGGACTCGGACGCGGATGCAGACACCGATTCGGACGCGGATGCAGACGCCGACTCGGACTCGGACACAGACGCAGACACCGACACAGACACCGACGTCAACCTGCCCCCCATTGCGGACGCCGGTGACGACTTCGAGGTCACGGGCCCGGTGTTGTTCACCATCGACGGGCTCGGCTCAGATGCCGACGGCACAGTCGTTGGGTACAGCTGGTCCCAAGACGCGGGGACCGCAGTCAGCTGGACCGTCGACGACGCCGCCACCGCCGAGCTGACGGCGCCTGTGCTTGGCGCCGAGGAAGTGCTCACGCTGGTGCTCACCGTCACCGATGATGCTGGGGCAACCGGCACCGACGACGTGCTGGTCACGGTCCGGCTTCCCAATCAGCCCCCCATCATCACGGCCACCCCGCTCGTCTCGATGGCCTCAGGGGCCGTGGGCACCCTGGCTGCGGGAGGCACCGATCCCGATGGCACCATTGTCAGCTGGCTCTGGGAGCAAACTGCAGGGCCTTCGGTGGTCCTCACCGATGCCGCCACGACAACGGCGACCTTTACGGCCCCAATCGTCGCGGTCGAGACCCTGCTCACCTTCCAGGTCACGGCCACCGACAACGATGGCGCATCGAATGCCGAGACGCTGGTGGTGGCTGTGCAGCCGCCGGTCAATCTGCCTCCAGTCTGCGACGCTGGCCCTGACCAGACCGTCAACGAGGGGGACATGACCCTCCTCGATGGCTCGGCAAGCAGCGACTCCGACGGCTCACTCTCGACCACCGAGTGGGTTCAGATCGCAGGGCCGGCACTCTCGCCACTCGGGCTGACGACCCTGACCCCCTCCTTCTTTGCTCCAGCTGTCGCCACCGATACCGACGTCGAATTCCAGCTCACCGTCACCGACGACGACGGCGAGACCGATGTCGATACCGTGGTCATCCACGTCCTGAACGTCAACGGCGCTCCCGTGGCCGACGCCGGCTCCGACCAGTCTGTTCCGGGACTGCTGCGGGTCGATCTGCCCGGCCTGGGCACCGACGATGTGGCCATCACAGGTTGGCTGTGGAGCCAAGTCTCGGGCACCGCCGTCACCCTCAATGACGCTGGCCTGCCCGACGCCTGGTTCAACGCCCCACCCACGCCCGCGGTCGCCGAGGAGGTGGTGCTTCGCCTGACCGTCACCGATGCGGAGGGCGCGTCGGGCTCGGACGAGGTCACGATCACAATCCAGCCCGGAAACGTCCCGCCCACGGTCAATCCGGGGCCGGACATCTGGGCTCAGCAGCCCGATGTGGTCCCGCTCGATGCCGGCGCAAGCGACGCCGACGGCAGCATCGCCACCGTGCTCTGGGAGCACGTCTCGGGGCCCGCGATCACCTTCACAGACCCGAGTGCTGCCATCACCGACTTCACGGCGCCACCGGTGACAATGACTGAAGACATCGTCATCCGCGTCACGGTCACGGACAACGACGGCGACACCACCAGCGAACTCATCACCGTGCACGTCAGCGAGCCCGGCCCACTGCGCCCCTATGGCTTCACCCTTGACCTCGAGAGCGACAACGGAGGCCTGTCCACCCCGGGCACCCTGTGGCAATGGGGCGTGCTCACCGTCGACCCGATGCAGGCCAGCAGCGGGTCGAACGTGTGGGCGACCAACCTGACGGGCAACTACCCCAACAGCGCCGACGAATCGCTGAACTTGCCGCTGCTCGACCTCACCGGGGCCGCGGACCCGACGCTCTCCTTCCGGTTCTGGACCGAGTACTGGGGCAATGACGACGGCTTCTGGGTCGAAGCCTGGGAACAGGGCGCTGGCTGGGTCGTGCTGACTCCAGACTTGCCAGCCTACGGCGGCAGCACCGCGTTGGGACCCGCGTGGGAGGAGCTGCGCTACCGCGACGAATACGTGTTCGCCGCTCTGTCCCTCGCCGCCTACGCAGACTCTCACGTGTACTTGCGCTTCCGTTTCGCCTCGAATCCGAGCCTGCCGGACAAAGGCGTCGCCATCGACGACATCGCCGTCTACGACGAAACGGACGACCCCGATCTCGACGGCGTTCCCGGCATACTCAACGAGTTCAACCTGCTCAACACCGACCCGCTCGTCGCGGACTCCGACGGAGATGGTGCGCTCGACGGCGACGAGTTCGGCGTCTCTGACCCGACCGATCCCGCGGACTTTCCCGGAGTCGTACCCCTGGTCGACGGCGACTACCTCGACTTCGAGCTCGACGATGGCGGACTGGCCACGGCCATCCGACTGCGCTCCGACTTGGCCCGCGCTGGCCTGCTGTGGGAACGAGGCACTCCCACCGATAGGCCACATCAAGCCTTCAGCGGCGTGAACGCGTGGTGCACCAACCTGGCGGGTTCCCACGACTGGGGCGAGCGCGAATACCTGCACCTTCCCCCACTCGACTTGGTGGCAGCCACAGATCCCACCCTGTCGATGCGGCTCTGGCAGCGCTCTCAGGACATCGACGCGGTCAGTCTCGAGATCTGGGATGGCGCGGATTGGACGGGGCTTGGCGTCGACACATTGCCCTACGACGGCGTGTCGCCAATCAGCGGCGAAGGGGGGTTCATCCAGCTGCGCTACCGCGACGAGTACGTCTTTGTCGCCACCTCCTTGCTCGCCCATGTGGGCGAGGTGGTCCGGGTGCGGCTCGCCTTCCACTCCAACACCATCAACAGCTCCTTTGAGGGCGCCTGCGTCGATGACATCAGCCTCAATGAAGAGGGATCAGACCCCGATTCGGACGGGTTGCCCGGCGTATTGACCGAGTACTTAGGTTCCGGCACAGACCCATTCCTGAGCGACACCGACGGGGATGGCTCGAGCGACTTCGACGAAGACAGCGCGAGCACCGATCCACTCGACCCCGCGTGGTTCCCCGGCGTCACCAAGATGGTGCCCGGTGACCTGTTCGACTTCGAGTTGGATCCCTCGGGTCTGGTCGCCGCCCCCGTTCATCCCATCTCCCTGGCCAAGACCAACCAGCTGTGGACCTGGGGTGACCCGCAAGGGCGCCAGACCGAGGCCTTTAGCGGGACCCTCGCCTGGGGCACGAACGTGGGCGGCAACTACTTTGAGCATGCCCATGAGGTGCTTCATCTGCCACCCATGGACCTGGCGTTGGCCACTGACCCGACCCTGGTCTTCCGCTCCTATGTGCGCACCTGGGGGGCCGACGATGCGGCTCACCTCGAGCGCTGGGATGGCGCCGCTTGGGTGGCCATGACCCCCGATTGGCCCGCATACAACGAGACCGACCTGACCGGTGCCGACGGATGGGCGGACTACCGCTACGTCGAAGAGTATGGCATCGCTATGTTCTCGCTTGGAGCCTACGTCGGGGGCGATCTACGCGTCCGCGTCGTCTTCAACTCCAACCAGAGCCTTCAATATGAAGGGCACTACATCGACGACGTGGGCCTGTTCGAAGAAGGGGGCGATCCCGACGGCGACGGCCTGCCAGGCATCCTGACCGAGTGGGCCCTGACCGGCACCGATCCGCTGGTCAACGACACAGACGGCGACGGCAGCAGTGACGGAGCCGAGGACAGCGCCAGCACCGATCCCATGGACCCCGCCCACTACCCAGGGGTCACGCCACTGGTGCCAGGGGACTTCCTGGACTTCGAGAGCGGACCCCAAGGCTTGGCTACGGCACTTCAGCAGGCCGACGACCTGTCTCGCTCCCTGCTGCTGTGGCAATGGGGTGACCCGACCAGCGGCAACCAGCCCAACGCCTACAGCGGCACCAATGTCTGGGCCACGGGACTGGCCGCGAACTACCACCAAGATGCGCGGGAGTTCCTGTACTTGCCGCCCATTGACCTCGTCGGCGCATCAGACCCGACCCTGGCATTTCGCATGTACCACGCCGGCTTTACGGCAAACGACGGCATGAGTGTCGAGTCCTGGAACGGCTCGGACTGGGTCAACCTGCCGTCGGACTTCCCGCTGTACACCGCTGTCACCCCCGGCGGACACGACGCCTATGACGAGCATCGCTATCAAAAGGAGTACGGCCTGGTCGCCATCTCCCTCGCCTCGTTCACCGGCACCACAGTGCGCCTGCGATTTGCGTTCCGCAGCGACGGGTTCAACAACCGCCACGGCGCCTATATCGACGACCTGACCATCGTCGAAGAGACCGATGACCCCGATGGCGACGGCCTGCTCGGGGTGCTCACCGAGCTGACCACAACCGGCACCGACCCCTTTGTGGCCGACACCGACGGCGACACCATGGACGACGGCACCGAAGACGGGTCGGGCAGCGGCCCGCTCAATCCCGCCTGGTCACCCTCGACCTTCCCGCAATCGCCGCCATTCCTGCTCGATTTCGAGGGATTCGACGGAGGACTCGTGACCATGGCGACCGACACCCGGGTCATGGCCAGAGCCGGCACCCTGTTCGAATGGGGCCCGCCGACGAACGGACCAGGTGCCGCCCACAGCGGGGTCAACGTCTGGGCCACGAACCTGGGCGGCCCCACCTTCGATGATGCGTTCGAGCTGCTGTACCTGCCCCGCGTCGACCTAGCCGGCAGCACCACCCCGCAGCTGCAATTCCAGATGTGGTTGGACATGGGCACCGGTGATGGGCTGCGGGTCGAGATCAACCCGAACGGCACCGGATGGCTGCCCCTGAGCCCGACAAGCCCAGCCTATGAAGGGACCGACGCCGATGGAGACCCCGCGTGGAGCAACCAGCGAGCAGGCTCGGCCTTCGTGCCTGCAGTGCTCGATCTGACTGCCTGGAAGAACGACATCGTCGAGATTCGCTTCGTGCTGAAGGTGAACAGCTCCGCCAACCAACCTGGGTTCTACCTCGATGATGTCGAGATCACGCTGT
>CAYYHT010000255.1:0-9581 GCA_964471355.1 uncultured Enterobacteriaceae bacterium | reverse complement strand
CTCTGGATGTGTCCTCTTTGGTGCCGTCGCCGACCTGTCCGGAGCCGTTGGCTCCCCAGGCATAGAGCCGTCCGCCGCGCAGCATGATGCCGGTCTGTTCGCGCGCCGACACGGCCTCCCAACCGGTCTCGGGAAGTCCTGACGGCCCCAGGACCTGCTTGGGGCCGCTCTCGCCGTCGCAGTCGGTCAGCAAGTCGCAGCCGTCTCCAAGCTGGCCATCGGCTTGGTCGCCCCAGGTCCAGGCTGTGCCGTCGGACTTGAGCGCCACCGTGAAGTCCTCGCCGGCGCGGGCCTCGACCCAGTCGGTATCGGTGCCCACCTGCTGGGCGAGCTCCGACCAAGCGCTGCGATCGCCCACTGTGCCGTCTTTGTTGTCGCCCCAGGCCAGCACGCGGCCATCGTCCATAAAGGCCAGGGAGGTGTCTTCAGCGGCTCGAACCGCCAAGGCACCTGTCAGGGAGGAGGCGCAGCCGCCGTCGTCTGCGGGGGCACACACGGCCCTGGGCTCGGTCACGTCGGCGCAGGTGGTGGTCCCCGGGTCACAGCCGTCGCCGATCTGACCGTGAATGGCCTCGCCCCAAGCCCACACACTGCCGTCATCGAGCACCGCGAGGCTGTGGTCTTCGCCGGCCACGAAGTCGGTGACTCCGGTCAGGTAGCGGGTGCAGATCTGAAAATCGATCTCGGCGCAAACGGGTTCGGGCAGGGACAGGTCCAAGCAGGTGCCGCTTAGGCAGGCGGTGCCCAGGGCGCCGTCTCGGTTGTCTCCCCAGGCCCACAAGCGGTCGCCGCCGAGGGCCAGCATATGATTTTGACCCATCTCGATGCGCGTGATGTCGGTCAGGAACTGGGTGCAGGTCTCGCTGCTGCTGTCGATGAAGGTGCAGACCGGTTGTGCATAGGCACGCACGTCGCATGAGCCCGCGACTCGGCAGCCGTCACCGAGCGCGCCATCGTCTCCGTCTCCCCACATCCACACACTTCCGTCTGCCAGCAGTGCGGCCGCGGTCACGTTGTCGTCGTGCCCGGCCTCGACCGAGATGGCATCGGTCAGAAACGCGTTGCAGACGCCGCCGGTAGCGTCCCAGTCGGCGCACACTTGGACCGGGGTGCCAGTGCTGGTGAGCGTGCCGTTGCCCAGCTGTCCAACGTCGCCCAGTCCGGTGGTCCAGACCGTGCCGTCCCGTTTGAGGATGACCGCGAAGGACATGCCTCCGTCGACATCGAGAACGTCGTCGAAGCCGGGCACCTTGATGGGCACGTATTGGGGCGTGCAATCAATGGCGGGGCTGCAGCCGTCGCCAAGCTGGCCAGAGTCGTTCATGCCCCATGCCCACAGCTGGCCAGTGGCGTCGATGGCGAAGCTCGACGCATGGCCGCCGTTGACCTTGACCACGTCGGTGAGCGGCTCGTCACAGGCAGCAAGGGAGTCGGTGTCGGGGGGATCGCTGCACACCGGCAGGGGCGCGTTGCTCTCGCGATTGAAGCCCCGACCCAGCTCGCCGTGGTCGGACGAACCCCAGGACCACACGGTGCGGTTGGGCTGGACCCACAGAAAGTGCTCGTCGCCGGCGTCGATTGCGTGGACCTGCACCTCGATCACGGACGCCTCGCTGTCGTCGGTGCCGTCTGAGGCCGAGACGGCCACGCTGTAGCTGCCGGCAAGCTGCGGGGTCCACCACAAGGTGTCGTCATCGGTGCTGGTGTCATCGATGTCGTCGGACGACCACGCATAGGTCAGGGCTTCGCCTTCGATGTCTGTAGCGGCCACAGCGATGGAGACCGGTGTACCGGCAATCGCCACGACCGGGCTGTCAGCGACCAACACCGGCACGTCGTTCACCGGCTCGATCGTGATGCTGACAGTAGCTGGACCAGCGGGAAGTTCGTCGCTGCCGTCGCCGGCGGTGAACTCGATGAGGTCGGTGCCAAAGTAGTCGGCGTCGGGGGTGTACACAGCGACCCCGCCGGGCGAGATGGGGCCGAGTGTGCCGTGGGTCGGCTGTCCGGTGATCACGTAGTCGAGCACGTCACCGTCAGCATCGGAGCCGTCGAGGGTGATGTCGACAGCCACATCCTCGTCGGTGACGACGACCGAGTCGGCGACCACCGGTGGGGTGTTGGGGTTGCAGGCGGCGAGCAGCATCAGCAGCGGGAACGAGCGCATCAAATCTCCACAGATGCTGTGGACTATCGCGCCTTCGGTCTCGGTCGGCCAGAGCCGTCTGCAGTTTCTCGATCATTTTCTGGAACCATCGCGCCTCAATGTTGACAATAATTACTGTCATGTTTACAGTAATGGTATGAACGATGTCCTACGACCCTTCCAAACCCGCGAATTCCTGCTCGCCGAGCTCGAAGCTGCCGCCGCCGACCTGCTGGGTCGAGCCGGTCCCAGCAGCGTCGACGGCCGAGTTGCCGCGGTTCCGGACGGGCGAACCCTGCGCTACTACCAATCGAGCGGCATCATGGACCGTCCGGTCCGCTACGACGGCCGCAGTGCTGTGTATGGCTACAAGTCGCTGCTGCAGGCGGTGTGCACAAAGCTGCTTCAATCGAGTGGCTATTCGCTGGCCCAAGTCCAGCGTGCTCTGTCCGGCGCGACTGCAGCCCGTCTCGAAGAGGCGCTCATCGACGCACTTGGCGAGCAGCCGTCTCAGCCAGAGCCAGAGCCAGAGCCTGCGCCCCCAGAATCTGAAATCGTCCGGCTCCTGTCGGTCGAAGTGGCACCCGGTGTGGTCGTCACCATCGACCCGCGAGTCCACGCAGACCCCGAAGTCGTCATCCGACGCATCCAACTCACACTGAACCAGCGAGACGCACAATGACCGCCATGCCACAGGCCGCACCAATTGGCCCAACTCTGACGCTCGACGAACCACGCGACCCGCGTGGACTCGGTGGGCTCATCGCCCAAGCCGCTGCGGGCGAGGTCGCACTACCGCTCAAGAGCGTGACTGTGCGCGCCTCCATCGCCGGTGATTGTTGCCGCACGATTGTCGAGCAGCGCTTCCACAACACCCTCGATCAGCCGATGGAGGCCATCCACATCTTCCCATTGCCGGATGATGGAGCCGTCACAGCGGTTGAGCTGCGCTGCGGCGAGATCATCGTCAAGGCCGAGTGCAAAGAGAAGCAGGAGGCCGAGGCCGAGTTCGCCGAAGCTCGGGCAGCGGGCCATCGAGCCGCACTGCTGACGGCAGACCGCGATGACGTGCACACCTTGCGCGTCACCAACCTGCCTCCCGGCGAGGAAGTCAGCGTACGCATCGTCGTCGTCGAGCGCCTCGACAGTGTCGACGGCACCTTCCGCTGGCGCTTCCCGACAACGATTCCGCCGCGCTACCTGCCGGGCGAGGCCATCAGCCACACAGGTCGGGGAGTGCTGCCGGACACGACAGCCGCCCCCGACGCATCGCGTCTGCAGCCACCGCTGCTGCTCGAGGGGGGCACAGCCTTGGACATTGAGGTGGCCATCGACGGCTCGCTGACGTCCCTGGAGTCTTCGCTGCACGCAGTTCGCATCGCAATGGGCGACGGCATCCGCATTGCGCCCAGCGGCAACACGACATGCAACAAGGACTTCGTGCTCGCCTTCTCGACGGCCGCCGACAACTCAACGGGGGTGCGGGCCTATACCGATGGTTCGCACACGGTCGTGGTCGTCGAGCCGCCGTCGGTGGACATGCCCACCGCGCTTCCTCGCGATGCGGTGTTCATCGTCGACATCAGCGGCTCGATGGGGGGCACCAAGATGGACGCCGCCAAGAGCGCGCTGCACTCGGCCTTGCATGGCCTGCTGCCGGGGGACCGCTTCCAGCTGATTGCCTTCGATGACCGCGTCGAGCGCTTCGCCAAGGGCTTCACCGCCTATGACGACCGCTCGTTGGCCAAGGCTGACCGGTGGATTGGCAACCTCACCGCTCGTGGCGGAACCGAGATGCTGCCGGCCATTCAGGCGGGCCTCGAGGGCGAGACTGAGCAGGGTCGACTGCGCACCGTGCTGTTCATCACGGATGGACAGTCCTGGAACGAGGCCCAGCTTGTCGCCGCTGTGGCCAATCGCCGGGGCCAAGCGCGCTTCTTCACCCTGGGCATCGACACCGCGGTCAACAGCTCGCTGCTCAAGAAGCTGGCCAGCGTGGGCGGCGGCACCTGTGAGCTTGCGTCTCCGCGCGATGACATCGAAGGGGTGGTGGCCAACCTCGAGGCGCGCTTCGGCAGTCCCGTGGTCGAAGGGCTGGGCGTCGAGGGCTTCAGCACGGGTCGACTGCGCAAGGCCGTCCTGTTCAGCGGAAGGCCAGCCAGCCTGATCATCGAGGGAGCCCCCGATGTGGTCACCGTGACGGGCAACGCAGCCAGCGGAGACTTCCGCGTCGAGGCTAAGCCGACAAAGGTCGATTTTCCGATTGGTGCGCTGTGGGCGCGAGCTCGCGTCGCCGGACTGCAAGAGCGGCTGATGCTCAAGCCCTTCGAGGAGGAGGCCCTGCGGCCCGAGATTCTCAAGGTGGCGCTGGCCCACGGCATCGCCTCGCGATTCACAGCCTTCATCGCAGTGGAGCGCACAGTCACGGTCGATGGTGACCTGGCCGAAGTCGTGCAGCCGAACGAGCTGCCCGAGGAGTGGGACGAGTCGTTCCGCAATGAGCCGACTGGCGGCATGCCGATGATGCGCAGCATGGCAGCACCTGCGCCGCCTCCCCCTGCAGCTCCCTACCCACAGAGTCCGTCGCCGGTAGCAAAATCGGCGATGCGCAGTGGCTCCAGGAAGAAGAAGCGCAAGGCTGGCCGGCCGCGCAAGGTGGCCGAGGAGTCCGCCGCAGAGCTTCGCCCGGTCATGGACAGCGCGGTGTTCGTGGCAGAGGCTGAGAGCGAGCCGATGGCCAACTCTGGGCCTGGCATCGTGCGGGCACTGGCATCGGGCATCGCCGGAGCCATTGGCGGCCTGATGGGCGGCTCGGCGGACGGGTTCAGCGACCTCGACGACGAAGAGGGCGAAGAGGACGATTCCGTGATGTTCTTCGGGCGAGACAAGCCCGCGGCTTCCCGTACTGGGGACCTCGCACACGACCTGGCCAGAGCCCAGGCTGCAGACGGCAGCTTTGGTTCGGACATCACCAAGACTGTGGCGGCGCTCATCGCTCTGGTCCTTCTCGGACACACCCGACGTCGCGGCACCCGTCGCCGCACGGTGCTCAAGGCCGCGTCGTGGCTGGCTGCTCACAAGGGCGACGCGGCGGTGGACGAGGCCCTTGGCCTGCTGGCCCGAGCCGAGAAGGGAGAGTCTGTCACGCACGGCAATTCCGCCGAGGCTCTCACTTCGCAAGCTCTCGCCTAGCGGGTTGGCGGCGGGCATTCGTGTCCGTCGCCTGGGTTCCTAAGGACGGGTGCTCTGCAGCGTCGAGCGTGCAATGACCCAGTCCGACAGCTCTTTGCCGGCTCCATCGACGACCCGCACGTGCAGTGTGGGTTCGTCGATTGTCGTGTCGACCTCGGCCCACATGAAGCTGATGCCGGAGTAGCAGAACTGCACCTCGGGGTCGTCTTTGACGCAGGCTGAAGTCTTGCGCTTGGCAACTGGAGAGGTGGACAGCTCGGGCATCGGGTAGCCGCCGGGTGCCGGGGGCAGCAGGCGCAGTTCGCTGCGGTGGCGGTCTCCGGACACCAATACCAAGCCCTGAATGTCATGGTCGGCCAACTCTTGCATGAACGCCTCGCGGGCGGTTGCGTAGGGCACCCACGAATCGGCCGAGCCGCCGCGCAACGTCCACTGGCTGCCGAGTGCCAAGATCTTGAACGTGGCTGTGCTCTGCTTGAGCTGCGCAAGAAGCCAGCTGGTCTGGTCCGGCCCCAGCACAGAGCCCGAGGCGCCTCGCCAGAAACGGCCATCGAGCATGTAGAACTCGACGTCTCCGCGGGTCTCGGTGAAGAACACTCCCGGCAGATCGCTGATGCCGTGTGTGCGGTTGGGCCAGTAGTCCGTGAAGGCGCGCAGGGTCTGCTCGCGACCGAGCATGGAGCCATCGCGGTCGTTGTAGCCGTAGTCGTGGTCGTCCCAGATGGCCAAGTTGCTGGTGCCGGACATGAAGGACCGGTATGGCTCGGCTCTGCGTTGGGCCGCGTAGTTGCTGCGGAAGCCCGCGGTCTGCACGCCGCCGACGTAGATGTTGTCCCCCAAGTGCAGGTGCAAATCGGTCTGCAGTGCCGCGATGTGCTCGAAAGCGGGCTGGACTCCGGTGGTGCCGCACGCCGCCATGCTGAATGAGAAAGCGGAAGCCGAGCCGGCCTCGGGAGGGGTGTGCAGGGTGTATGGCCCGTGCTTCTGGCCATCGACGGCCAGCGAATAGTAGTAGTCGGTGTCCGGTGCGAGACCCGACAAATCGGCCTGCAGTGCGAAGTCGCGGGCAGGGGAGGCCGTGTAGCTCGCCAGCGGCTTGCCAGAGGTGGCCTTGCCCGGCTTTGTCGAGACGCGCAGCTGCACGGGACGACTGCTGTCCGTCCGGAACCAGATCTGAGCTCGGTCATCGCTCAAGGAACCGAGTACAGGCCCAGCGGTCAGCGCGCTGTCGAAGCACGTGGTGCAGCTGTTGTGGATGCCTTCGGGGTCGGTCCAGGTGCTCTCGCCCGCGGCAAAGGAATGCGGGGTCTGACTGCAGTGCAGTGGCTGCCCATCGGCGCTCATGGCCACGCAGGCCAGGTCCCATGGCCGCTTGAGGTCTGTCGTGCGCAGCTCGATGCGGTCGATCTCGTCGGCGTGCAGGTGCAGGCCCTCGAAGGTGAAGACGTCGGTGCGGCCCTCGGCCCGCGCCCAATACCCATAGGTCGACAGCGAGAAGCAGTCGGTCTCGGTCACGCACAGCTCGACGTCGGTCTGTTGTCCTGGGGATTGCTCGCCAGTGCGGACCGAGATGGACAGGCTCTCGATTTCGTCGGGATCAGTGTCGGCAAACGCGCTGGGGCAGTTGTCTCGTGAGCCCAGCCTGACGACATTGCCGGTCGTGCCATCGCAGTTGTGGTCGATGGCATCGCACTGTTCGACGGCGCCTGGATGAATGGCTGCGTCGGTGTCATCGCAGTCGCCGGGCAGTTGCGACCAGCCCTCTCCCGGATCGCGGCACTTTCCGATGCGGGTCTGCTGCGGTGGCATCAGTCGTCCGAAGCCGTCCCCATCGTCGTCCCGGTAGTACAGGAAGGCGTCGACAGCGCCCTGGCGTACCTTGCCGTTGCAGTCGTGATCGATGGCGTCGCAGTACTCGGGCAGCCCTGGGCGAACTGTCGGATCGGTGTCGTCGCAGTCGCCCTGCTCAACGGTGTACCCGTCCCGATCGCTGTCAGGCTCGCCTGCCATGGCGGCGGGTGAGATCAGAATCAGGAGGGAGAGCAAACGCATATGCCAGGCACAATACCTGTAGGGCTGTCAGGCTTCCATGCGGGCGCGGGCCAGCTCGGCCCGCTCTTCGGCGGCATCCCATTCGGAGCTGCCAGCGAAGGTGTCGACCTTGACCTTTTCGCCGGCTTCGATGTCGGCGGCGGCGGTGCTCTTGTCGGCTTCGGAAGCGGGCTCGCAGGAGTCCGCCAACAGGGTCACGCGGTCGGGACCGGCTTCAACAAAGCCGCGGCCGGTGATGTAGCGCTGCTCGCCGCTGGCGGTGACGACCGTGGTGATGCCACCGCGGAGCAAGGACAGCAACGTGTCGTGGCCCTCGAGGACCTCGAACTCGCCTTCCCAGCCGGGAACACGAATGGCCGACGCCTTGCCGGTGAAGACAAGGGCCGTCGGAGTGACGATGTCGATGGTCAGTTCAGCCATGGGTGCTACCTCTTACTCCTCAGTCATCTTTTTGGCTTTCTCGATGACATCATCGATGGTGCCGACAAGGTAGAACGCCTGCTCGGGCAGATTGTCGTGCTTGCCTTCGAGGATTTCCTTGAAGCCACGGATGGTGTCTTCCTTCTTGACGTAGGCGCCCTTGATGCCAGTGAAGACCTCGGCGACGTGGAACGGCTGCGACAAGAACTTTTGGATCTTGCGAGCGCGCTCAACTGTGCGCTTGTCTTCTTCGGACAGCTCGTCCATTCCGAGAATGGCGATGATGTCCTGGAGCTCTTTGTAGCGCTGCAGAATCGCCTGAACGGCGCGGGCAGTGTCGTAGTGGTCGTCGCCGATGACGTCCGCAGCCAGAATGCGGCTGGTGGAGTCGAGCGGGTCGACGGCGGGGTAGATGCCGAGCTCGGCGATCTTGCGAGAGAGCACCGTGGTCGCATCGAGGTGAGCGAAGGTGGTCGCGGGAGCGGGGTCCGTCAGGTCGTCCGCAGGCACGTAGACGGCCTGGACCGACGTAATCGAGCCCTTTGACGTCGTCGTGATTCGCTCTTGCATGGCGCCCATCTCGGTGGCCAGCGTCGGCTGGTAGCCAACGGCACTTGGGATGCGGCCCAGAAGTGCGGACACCTCGGAACCGGCCTGGGTGAACCGGAAGATGTTGTCGATGAACATCAGCACGTCCTGGCCTTCCTCGTCGCGGAAGTACTCGGCGATGGTCAGACCGGAAAGAGCCACGCGTGCACGGGCTCCGGGCGGCTCATTCATCTGGCCGTAGCACAAGGCCACCTTGGAGTTTGCGACGTCGATCTGGGGCAGCCCGGTGGGACCCATGACCAAGTGGCCATGCTCGTCCTTCTTGGCGGCGATGACGTCGGTCTCCATCATCTCGAACCACAGGTCGTTGCCCTCGCGGGTGCGCTCGCCGACGCCGCAGAGCACGGAGTAGCCACCGTGTGCCGTACCGACGTTGGCGATGAGCTCCATGATGAGCACGGTCTTGCCCACGCCGGCGCCGCCGAACAGGCCAATCTTTCCACCGCGGGAGTAGGGAGCCAGCAGGTCGACGACCTTGATGCCCGTCTCGAACATCTCGGCCTGAACCGACTGCTCGGTGAAGCTGGGCGGCGCGCGGTGAATCGGGTCGTGGCGGGTCGCTTCGATGGGACCCATCTCGTCGATCGGCTCACCGATGACGTTCATGATGCGGCCCAGCGTTCCCGGACCAACCGGCATCGCAATGGGACTGCCTGTGTCGCGCACATCGACGCCGCGCGCGAGTCCATCGGTCGTGTCCATCGCGATGGCACGCACGGTGTTCTCGCCGAGGTGCTGGGCGACTTCGAGGGTGAGGTTCTCGCCCTTTGCGTTGATGGCGGGGTTTGCGAGACGAAGTGCGGACTTGATTTCAGGCAGTTCGCCGGGGTTGAACTGAACGTCCACGACCGGTCCCATGATCTGCTTGATGTGTCCGATGTTGCCTTCCATGTCGGTAATCTCCGGTGTCTAGCCATCCCGGCTGGGCCGGGTGGCGAGATGTTGGGGCTCTAGGCGAGTGCTTCCGCGCCGGACACGATCTCGGTAATTTCCGTTGTGATCGCTGCCTGGCGGGCGCGGTTGTACTGAAGTGTGAGGGTATCGATGATGTCGTCGGCGTTGCGTGTCGCGTTTTCCATGGCTGTCATGCGGGCTGCGAGCTCGCCGGCGGCAGTCTGGAGGAACGCTTGCAGGAGCTGCGTGCGCAGGTACAGCGGCAGCA
>CAYYHT010000254.1:0-9583 GCA_964471355.1 uncultured Enterobacteriaceae bacterium | reverse complement strand
GAACTGGAGTAGTCCGCGAGGATTCCCGCACAGTCCAGCCCGGCGCCCGCCTGGGTCACACCGTCTGCACACTGGTCGAAGCAGGTGGGGTCCAGGTCGTTCTGGTCATCACCACCAACGGCAAGGGTCTCGTGACCGTCCCCGTCCTGGTCGTGGTCCGAGCCACCGCTGCAGTCCGTATCGACGTCGTCGTACCAAATCTCGATCGCTGCGGGCGACACGGCTCCATCGCCATCGTTGCAGTCGGTTCCATCCGAGATGTAGCCGGCGGGCGCGATGCAGCGGTCGATGGCTGTGCTCAGGTCCCCGTAGCCATCGGTGTCGGCGTCGTCGTACCAGACGCTCGTCGTGCTGGTATCGAGTCCGCCGTCTGCATCGTCGATGTCGCCGTTGCAGTCGTCGTCCACCGCGTTGCAGACCTCGTTCCCGCCGGGGTTGATCGACGCCACCAGGTCGTCGCAGTCCGTGTTGTCGCCTACAAAGCCCGTTGGCTGCGCACAGGCGGTGACGACGATGTTGGACTTGCCGTAGCCATCGGCGTCGTAGTCCACATACCAGGTCTTGTTGAAGCCTTCGTCCACCGCACCATCACAGTTGTTGTCGGCTTCGTCACAGGTCTCGGTACCCGATGGGCTGCTGCCGCTGTCGGCGTCATCGCAGTCATCGCTGCTGGCGACAAAGCCCAGAGGAGCCGCGCAGTCCTGCACCGCGGCGGCAGCGTTTCCATGGCCGTCGCTATCGGCATCGGCGTACCAAGTGCTGACGTCCGTCGCCGCATCGTCCACATCGCCGTTGCAGTCATTGTCGAGGTTGTCGCAGACTTCGATGCCACCAGGCAGGGCGGCGGCAGCGTTGTCGTTGCAGTCTCCGTCGTTGTTCACGTAGCCGCTGGGCTGGTCACAGGCGGACAGTGCGTCCCGCGGATCGCCCGCTCCATCGCCGTCGGTGTCCGCGTACCAAGTCGTTTCTCCACTCGCGCCTTGCTCGTCGGTGGCTCCGTCGCAGTCGTTGTCGACCCCATCGCACGATTCGGGGGCGCTCGGGCTGACCGAGGCGGCGCCATCATCGCAGTCGCCACAGGCCGCAAAGCCGTCACCATCGACGTCCGCGTAGCCAGAGGACCCATCACAGTTGTAGTCGGCGGGGTCGGTGCAGTCGCTCTCGACCGCACCCGGATGGAAGGCGGAGTCATTGTCGTCGCAGTCCGTGCTGTCGGCGATGTGACCCGCGGGTGCGTCACAGGCCGTGGTGCTCACGGTGGCCGAACCAAAGCCATCCCCATCGACATCGGCAAAGAAGGTCGACGCGTCGATGGGGTCGTTGTCGATAATGCCGTTGCAGTCGTCGTCGATGCCGTTGCAGATCTCGGGTGAGCCCGGGAAGATATTGGGATCGGCGTCGTTGCAGTCGGCCTCCGAGAACACTCCGTCCCCGTCGCTATCGACCTGTTCGGTGGTGGCCTCTCGACAGCCAAAGACGAGTAGGGGCAGCAGAGCAATGGTGAGTGAGCGCATGGGAACTCCTGTTGGAGCACAGCGTACTGTCATGTTCTCGGCGGATCAGGCCTAAAACGGTGGCGGGCCGATTTCTCGAATGATGACCACCAGGTCTCGGGCGGCAGGCCCAAGCTCGTTGTCGTCCGCGCCTCCGTAGCGCACGTTGTAGTGAAGCCAGGCCAGCTCAATCAAGGCAGTCGCGGACTCGCCGGTCTCGCGTTTGTGCACCCACCGGGCGGCGGCAACAGGTGGCAGGGAGGCGGGAACACTCCAGCCCAGGCTCGCCAATGCATCGCGCGCATCGGAATGAGCGCGAGCCACCTTGCCCGTCGGTCGAGCCTTCACAATCTCGCCCGCCAGACGCGCCGCTGTTCGCAACAGCAGACGACGGCCGCCAACGAGCAGTCCTCCGACAATGAGCAACAGCCCAAACAGCCCGGCCCACGGCCGGGAGCCTTCGAGCGTGCCGGCTGCAGGCAGCCAGGACTCCACCGAGTGGGCGGCGACAAATACGGCATCCGTCTGAGTGCCCACGTCGTAGCCCAGCAGGGTGCGGTACCACCACGCCGTCAGGGCGTCGACGCCCTCTTCAGCCACCGAGAGCTCAGTAACTGGCGCCGCAGGTCCCGCTGGTGTGGCATCGACCAACACCCAGCCCTCGTCTTTGATCAGCACTTCCGCCCAGGCGTGAGCGTGCGACATGCGGTAGACCCGGTAGCCAGACGCATTTGACTCGCCTCCGACGTAGCCACTCACATAGCGGGCGGGCACCCCGGCGGCGCGAGCCATCAGCACCATCGAGGTGGCGAAGTACTCGCAGTGTCCCTTCTGGCCATCAAACAGGAACCAATCCAGGGGGCGTCCCGCGGACGCGCCGGGACTACGGGTGTAGTGGTAGTTGCTGCGCAGGTAGCGCGCGATGGCCTGGACCTTCTCGGACTCAGTTGTGCTGTCGGCAGTGATGGACCCGACCAGCTCGATGACCCGCGAATCGAGCCGTGGGAACTCCAACCAGCTCGCATTGCCCGGCCCCAAGTCTGTGCCAGTCACAGCACCGGGTCCAAGGGGCGCCTGGGTCCACAAGTGGTAGCGAGTGAAGCCCTGAACATCGACGGGCACATTGCCATCGGCGTCGGGGAAGAGCAGCGACGATGTGCCGTCGATTCGCAGGGCGTGAGGTCGACCGGCGCTCATCAGCAGACCGCCCTCGACATTCGCCTGAGCGACCTCGATGTGCAGAGCGTCTGCGGGCATCTGCTCGTCCGAGATGAGCGCACCCTTGGATTCAGAGCGACTCCAGCCTTCTCCGTCCCACTCGTCGAACACGACGACCCGGAAATAGGCCGGTCCCTCAATCTCGGTACTGAACCACGCACGGAATGCCACAGTGGGGTCTTGCAGCAGCTCGGCCACATCACCGGGGTGAGCACCGTCAGTCGATACGCCCATCACGGTGCTGTTCTCGACAAAGGGCAACGTCATCACCGAGCCGATGGTGTGCACTGCCCGGGCGTCAGAGAAGCGCGGCAACGCCGCAAAGAGCACCAGTGCCAGCGCCACCACCGGTGCCGCCATGGGAGCCACAGACAAGCGAGATAGCGCGTCTCGCTTGCGCGGTCGGTCCGCCACAGTGCGCTCGAGGTCGATGCGGGTCAACGCGACCGGTATTGCGATGGTCCACGTCAGCAACAGCGCCGCAAACCACGGTGAGTCCGTGCGTGTCGCCGCCAGAATGAACATCAGAGCGGACAGGGCCAGCGACACCTTGTCGTCGGCGACAGAGGTGCGCGCGACACGGCTCTGGGCCTGCAGATAGAGCAGCAGCAGCGCGACTGTATGCTGCGGACTGAGCCCCGCATAGGACATGCCCAGCAGACCCAGTACAACGGGAATGGTCACGAGCGCCCAAGGGATCTCAGCTCCTGCCTCCCGCCACCTAGACGGGATGGCGGCCACGAGAGCGACGGTGCCGGTCGCGACCACGATGGCTCCGCCGTGCAATGCCAGCGCAGCCAGCCCGGTGAGCACACACAGATACACCGGCAAGCCGGGCCCGCGCATCATGAGAACCTCGCCGGCAGTGTCGCCAAGACCTCGAGCAAGTTGCGGCGCCATGTGCCGCCGTCCCGAGCTTCAAACCGTTGATCAGGCAGTTGAAGGCCTACTGCACAGCCCTTTTGGAAGGCGCGCAGCACCTGCCCTGTGGCCCGCGAAATCTCGGTCTCCCACGCCTTTCCGTGCCGGTCTGAGACCGCGACCACAAGCTGCCGCGCCCCCTCACCAGTGCGCACGACGACGATGGGTTGCGCGAGCCGCGCGGTGGTGCGCCAATGGATGGACCGGATGGCGTCGCCGGCTTGGTACTCGCGCAGTCCACTGAAGTCCCCGAACGAACCAATCGACTGGCCGCGCCCCGTTTCCTGGCCCAGATCGCCCGTCTCGGTCTGCCAGAGGCCGGCGCGTGGCTTGGCATAGATCACCAATGCAGCGGGGGACTCGACGACCCGCCAGCGCTCGACCAAGCCGAACGGGAAGGTCGAGCTCAGGCGTACATCGCACAGGGTGTGCGCACCCCGTTCCTCGAACCGCCAAGCCGTCGGCGCATAGGCCTGATTCCCGACCTCGACCGCCGCGACCAGGATGGCCGACGCCGCGTGCTCGACATCCTCGACATGCACCGCAACCGCCGTGCCCCAGCGTCTGGGGTTGATCAGCACGAACGCGCCGCGAGCATCGACCCCCGAATAGAACTCTTCGGGAAGTGTGCGCTCGACAGCCAGCCCGCGCAGGTTCCACGTGGCCAACACCGGCGCCAATATCACGATGGCGATCAGCGCGGATGCCACCAGATAGACCAGGTTGTTCCCCGTTTGAAGGGCGATGAGCAGGGCGCCAGAGGTGAGTCCAATGACCCACCAACCGTCCCGCGTGAGCCGAAGTCCGCTCATGGGTTCAGCCCGGTGCGGGCAGTTCGTCCAGGGCTGCGGAGATGGCGAGCTCGCCCCCGTTGCCCGAGGGACCGGCATTGCTCCGCGGGATGACCCGGTGTCCCAACACGGCCACGGCAAGCTCGCGCACGTCCTCGGGAATGACGAAGCCGCGCCCCTTGACCAACGCGTAGGATCGGACGGCTCGATACAGGGCCTGAGCGCCTCGAGGCGAGACCCCCCGCAACAGGCGGGCGTCGCGCCGCGTCGCGCGGACGAGGTCGAGCAAGTAGTCTTCGACCTCTTCGGGAACGGTGATTCGCTCGGTCGCAGCGCGCAGTTCCAGCACTTGATGCAGGTCCATCACCGGTTCGGCGAGCTCGCGCTTGATGCCCCCGCGACGAACCACCACACGCTCGGCTTCGCGATCTGGGTAGCCCATGCGCAAGCGCATCAGGAAGCGATCGAGCTGACTGTCCGGCAGCGGAAAGGTGCCGTGGAAATCGTAGGGATTCTGGGTCGCGACGACCAGGAAGGGCTGCGGCAGATCCATCGTGCGGCCGTCCACCGTGACGCGCCCCTCTTCCATGGCCTCGAACAGCGCCGACTGCGTCTTCGGAGACGTGCGGTTGATCTCGTCGGCCAACACGACGTTGGCGAACAAAGGTCCCGGACGGAACACGAACTCGCCGCTCGAGCGGTCCAGCACGGTCACGCCCGTGATGTCTCCAGGCAGCAGGTCTGCGGTGAACTGCAGCCGCGAGAAAGAGCCGCCGAGTGCCTTGGCAAGCGTCGATGCCAGGGTGGTCTTGCCGACACCTGGGACATCCTGCAGCAGCAGGTGCCCGCCCGCGAGCACAGCGGTAATCGCCATCTCGACGATCTCGTCTTTGCCTCGCACAATTCCGCAGATCGACTCCCGGAGTCGTTGGATTGCGTCGGCCACCACAGGTTCCGGCTGAGCGCTCACTGCTCACCCTTGTAGACGCCTTCCGACTCCATGATGAAGACGCAGCCCTCCTCGAGATCGGCGTCGAATGAATCGACAATCTCGAACTGCTCGGTGCCTGCCCAGTCCACGCCCTCGGGCAGCGAACCGTTGGTGCCTCCCGTGCGAAACTGCGCCTCGCCGCTGATCTGCCAACGAATCTCGTCGCCGTCGTTGCGGTAGTCGGTCCAAATCACAGATGAGTAGTCGATGAAGTCTCCCGAGATGCGTCCTGTCGCAAAGACGCCCTCATTTCCCAGCGCGATTGACGCCACCGGAGGACTAGAGAGATCGAGCAAGTAGTCGAAAGTCTCGCGATACGGCACAACCGGATCGTTGCATTCGTCAGTGGTCGCTGTGAGCGTAACCTCCCACAGAAAGCCTTCTGGCGGCTGTCCGCAGCCACTCACTAAAACTAGACCAAGCAACAAGGCCCTCATCCGGAACTCCATGTTTCGGACATCCCTCCGACCCCCACTGTACCGTGTTACCCCGCTCGGCCGGTCTCATGTGACCGAAAACCCATGGTGTTGGAGCCCGAGTTGGCCGAAGAACTGTACGTAGCCCGCGATGAAGACGTAGCTGCCCTCAACGGATTTTGGGAGTCTGCAAAATCGGGAACCCCGACTGTCGTTCGGCTGCAATCCAAGTTCGGCGGCGGACGTCGAGCACTCTCGGGGCAGTTCCTATCTGCTGTGCAAGGCAGCACCGAAGACGCCGTCATCTGGCGCGTCGTTGCGCTCGACCAAGAGAACGGCCTGTCCTGGCTCATCCGCATGTACGGCTCACTCATCGCGACGCTGACCGGCGACGTGCTGCGCCGCGGCAAGATCGAGATGATTCTCAACGCCCAGCTGCCCAGCCAGACCAAGCGCGTGCAGACGTGGTTCCAGCAGTTCATCACCGCCATGAAAGAGGCCAAGCCCGACACCGAAAAGGGCGCCATTCAGCTCAAGCTCCCACAGGACAATCCGCTGATCGGACTCGTCGAAGTGGTGGGCGCCATCTCGCGCAAGCTGCCGATCATCCTCGACCTGCAGAACACCGGTGTCGTCTACAGCCTGGCCTTGGCCCAGTTCCTCGAGGCGCTCTACACCGAGGGCAAAGAGAACGGCGCCCACATCTTGGTGCTGCTGCACGACGAGCCTGAAACTGACCAGACCAAGTCGCTCTTCCCCTCGCCGCTCGTCGACCTGTACGAGCGCCGCGCCGACGACTTCAAGCAGTACCAGATCGCCCCTTGGGGCCAGGTCGAAGCCCAGAAGTACTTGGACAGCAAGGGCCTCAAGTCCGACGCCACGCGCATCGCCGAGATCGCCGGCGGACGTCCGGGCTTCATCGCCGAGCTCGTCGAGATTCTCGAAGAGCGCGAGCTGCTCGCCGGTGACCTCAGCGCCGTTTCGTTTGGCGGGCTGGTCCCGCTCGACATCGACGCCAGCGAGCTCGAAGTTCCCGATGCCCCACCCGCCGAGGGCGAGCGCAAGCACGCCTCCGCCGACGACGTCGCACAGATTGTCTACCTCGCCGCCCTGCTCGGGCAGGCCTTCCCCAGTGGCCTCGTCGCCGACATGGGTGGCTTCGACCGCGACTCCGTCGACGACGTCATCGACGCGATGGGCGACCTGTTCGAAGAGGTTCAGTTCGCCAAGGACCTCGGCACCTGGATCTACAAGTTCAAGCGGGGCTCCTGGCGCGAAGGCGTCATCGAGCAGAACGACAACGACGAGGGCCGCGACATGGCCCGCCGCGTGGCCACGTTCATGGAGCGCTTCCTCGTTCCCCGTGGGCATGGCTTCATCGTCAAGACCGCTCGCGTCTACGCCGAGCACGGCGCTCCCGAGCGCTCACGCCTGCTCGGCTCGATCGCCATCAGCAATGACGCCCCCGACATCTGGGGCCTCTGCTACGACCTCATGAAGTACTTCGACGAGGTGCCCTGGCCCAGCCCCATGCGCCGCACCGTGCTCATGAACCTCATGGATCGCATGATCCAGGGTGGACCGCTGCAGACCGCTGAGCGCGTGCACACCGATGCCACCGAGTGGGCCGCAGACAACGACGACAAGGACATGACCGCATGGTTGCTGTTCGCGGGCTCACGCCTCGATCTGCGCCGTCAGGACCTGTACCGAGCCCGTGACCGCGCCCGCGACGCCAAGAAGCTCTACGACGTCCTCGGACGCAAGCAGCGCATGGCGGACATCGAGACCCACCTCGCCGGCCTCGAGCTGCAAGATGGCAACCCGAATGCCGCGGTCGAGCACATCAACCAGGCCATCGCGTTGGCCGCGGTCGACGGTCCCGAAGAGGGCACCAAGGCCCTGCCGCCGAACATTCTCGCCCAGACCGAGCACCTGCGCGGCCTGATCGCACGTCGCAACGGCGACCTGCCCACGGCCACCGACCACTTCCGTCGCAGCAACGAAGTCGCCGGACAGGCCGGTCTGGCCATGCTGGCTCTCGATGCCGGCTTGGCCTACGGCGAGGCTCTCCTGGCCGCACGCAATGTCGAGCAGGCCCTGCCGACCTTGCGCCGCGTCGTTCAGATCGCACAGTCGCTGCGCAACCCCATGCGCGAACGCAGCGCCACCGAGCTGCTGGCCCAGGCCGAGGGCGCCACCAAGAACTTCGAGCAGGCTCTGCAGCTCGCCGCACGCACGCTGCAGCTGACCCAGGCACTCAAGTTCGACCAGGTGCTTCCCATCGACCTGTACAACCTCGGCTTCTTCAACTACGCGCTGAACAAGCCCGCCGAGGCGCTCACCTTCTTCCGGCAGTCAGAAGCCCGCATCGCCGGACTCGGCAACCACCCGGTCGTCAAAGAGCTGCACTACTTCAAGGGCATGGCCCACCTCAAGGTCGGCGAGATCGCCGAGGCACAGACTTCTCTGCAGCGCGGCCTCGAGCCCGCTCGTGCCCACAAGGACTGGGGCAAGGTCGTTAGCGCCATGGGCGAGCTGGCTGGCATCGCCGAGAAATCGGGCGACAAGTCCGGCGCAAAGAAGCTTCTGACCGACGCCATCGACTTGGCCCAGCAGGCCAACATGAACGAGCAGCGCAAGACCTTGCGCAAGCGTCTGGCCGGGCTGGCCTAAGCCAGGAAGAAACGCTGGGCTCAGGGCGTTATGGTCGCACCATGAACGCTCGAGTCCCCGTAGCTGCCGCCTTGCTCGCCTGCTCTGTGCAGGCCAGCGCCGGCGTGTTTATCGACTGGTGGGTGCCCGTCGATCGGCACTGTCTGGTCAACCCCGACGACCGCGAGACCAAAAAGGCCGCCGCTGGCGACGTTGAAGCCTGCCGCTCTGAGTCCACTGTTGCCATCGAAGGCGGCGAAGAGCGCGTAGACTGGGCCAAGGTCATGGGCTGCATGGAGACCCGCGGCTGGGAGCGACAGCCCCAGAAGATCTGGACCGATTGGAACAGTACCTGCGCCAACCAACACACCAGCGACGCCCAGAGCTACGCGGTCATCACCGAAGATCTCGCCGCCGAGTACATGGTCGTGAAAAAGAAGAAGGCCAACCTCGTCTCTGGCGAGGTTCTGCTGGCAGTGCCACCCGGAATGCTCGGACGCCACGACGACGACGACGACGACCTGGACTAGATCAGCTAGAGCGCAGCTTCGCCGCTATTTGACGACGACGGTGTCCATTCCTGGGTCCTGGCCCAATTCCCGCAGCAGCGCATCGGCTCCGGCAATCGCGTCGAGGTACCAAAAGACGTAGCTGGAGTCCGTGTGGATGGAGCGCATGAGCTCGTCGTCGAACAGCCAGTCGCTGGGCATGCTCTCTTTGTTGCCGTCAAACAGCACGCCGACCCAGTTGCCGTCCGCATCGATGGTGGCTGAGCCGGAGTTGCCGCCGATGGTATCGGCCGTCGAGAGGAAGTTCACGGAGACCGAGCCTAGGCCCTCGTCGGCGTAGGGCCCAACCTGCTGTGTTCCGGCTCCAACCAGGACTGCAGGCTCGGTGTCATAGACCGGGGACTTGCTCGCCTTGTGCACGATGCCGCGCAGCGTGGTCCGTGCGCCCGCTGACAGGCCATCCTCGGGCTCGAAGCCGCGCACCGTGCCCATGCTGACTCGCAGCGTGCCGTTGGCGTCTGGATAGAGCGGGAAGGCGGTTCGGGCGTCAGGCGTCTCCATCAGGAATGCCTTCATCGCGCTGAGGTAG
>CAYYHT010000253.1:0-9646 GCA_964471355.1 uncultured Enterobacteriaceae bacterium | reverse complement strand
CTTCGCCGCCAAGTGCCAGGTGCCCATTCCGCCCATCGAATAGCCGGTAATCACCACCCGATGCGGATCGACAGTCCAGGTGGCCAGGGCGTGATCGAGCACCGCCATCGCCGCGGCCTCGGACCCGGGCTCGCTCCAGCGGCCTGCAGTCGCATCGGGGGCCACAATGACGGCATCGAGCCGAGCGAGGCCGGGCGCAACTAGGCCCTCGACCATGTCGGCGCCGTACCACGGGCTCACAGGCCCGCCATAGTGAAGCGCCAGCACCAACGGCGTGGACTTTCGCAGCTTGCGCGGCAGCGAGACCGTGTAGCGGACCGGACCCGCGTCGGTCTGCAGGGTCAGTCGGTGTACGCCCTTGGTCATGGGCATCGAAGGAGGGGTGGCCATGGCAACCAACGTCAACAGGGGGGCGATCATCCATCCGGTACTAGCCACACCCAAGCTCAGCCGCTCGATTCTCGAGCGTCGAGACTAGAGCCCGTCAAGCTCAGTCAAGCGCAGGTCTGCAGCCGTCCCTTCGCCGCCCTCGCAGCTATCGGACGGCCGCCATGAAGTCGTGGTCGATGCTGCAGGTCTGGCTGATGCTGCCCGCTTCGATGTCGTTGGTGAACTTGAAGGTGCCCACGGCCGTTCCACCGGTCACAAAGCGCCCCACCAGCACATAGTCATTGTCTTCTTCGTAGCCGCTGCGTCCCACAACATCTTCGAAGTACAGGCAGGTGAAGACGTTTGCGGAGCCGTACAGCTCGCACTCGTATTGAATGCGGCCAATCTGCCAGGTGAAGGTGGTCTCGCTGTCGCAGACAATCTCGCTGTGCGCCTCGAACCAGTTCGCACCCTCTTCAGCGAAGCAAGAGTCGTCGGTGATGGTGTCGCCATAGTTCCAGACCGCGTCCTCGCATACCCAGGTGCTGCGCGCGTCGCCGTCGATGTCCAGAGCCCCGATGGGCGCCTGTGAGTCCGTTGCGCAGCCCGACGTGAGCAGCAAGAAGGCGGGAATCAGAGACAGAGTCAATCGCATGGCAGAACCTCGAAGCAGAAGACGCGCACCTTTGCAAAAGGCGCGCCAGTTGTAAAAGGGCACACAGGGCAGCTCGTGACTCGAACTGCGGAAGTTTGATCCGGATTTGCGGGGCATATGGGTCATCGCAACCTCACCGCATCGAAGCGCGTCTCGACGGCACACTGGCCATCAAAGTAGGTCCACACCCCGCCCGCAGCGTCGGAGCTGACCATGCGTCCGCGAAGCCGACTGTCCTCGCCAGTGCACGAAAACGCCGAGTTTTGCAGGTCGCAGTCGTAGACAAAGTCCCCGACAAACCACGCGAATCGGTTCTCGCCCAAGCATGCGAGGTGGCTGTCCGGAGAGGACCACTTCTCGCCCACGTCGTCCCAGCACGGATCTCGCACGATGACCTCGCTCCAGGTCCAATAGGAGTCCTCGCAAAACGGCCCAAGCGGTACATCAACCGGACCAGAGCACCCCACCAGCAAAACAAGCGTCAACACCAACGCCGCACCTCCTCGAATTGCAGGAGCCCATTCGCAAGGGTGGTGCCAACGCATAGTTGAGGTTGGCTCGTTGGGTGACAGCTGTCAGGTGACAGACGTCCAACGATGCGCGCCAACGGGACGGCCAGGCTCACCGGACAACATGCGACCAATCCTCAGCGCACAGAGGCTATGGTGGCCCTGCTGCACCACGCAGCCGAGCTGGAGAGTGCGCAATGGACAATGAGATTGGGCGTCGAGATTTTCTGCGATTGACCTCCGGTTTGGCGATGTCCCTGCCAATGATGAGCCTGCTGTCAGGCTGTCCGACGGACGACGAAACAGACGGCCTCGAGACCGACACCGACACCGATACGGACACCGACTCCGACACCGACACCGACACCGACCCCGACACCGACACCGCCACCGCCACCGACACCGACACCGACACCGACACGACCTGCACGGTGGCCGACGCAGCCGGACCGTCAAACTCCCATGGACACGCGATCGCCATCCCGGCAGCGGACATCAACGCCGCAGCCGGGGGAACCTATACGTCCTCCAGCGGAACCCACAGCCACACGGTCACGCTCACAGCCGCCGAGATGCAGACACTCAAGGACACGTGCACTGTCACCGTTCAGAGCACCAGTGTGCACCCCCATACTTGGATCATCACCGTGACGTGAGCGATGGGCACCAAGTGAGCGCGCGGACCTCTCGGGTCTGCAGCTCGACCACCTCCTCCCCCGTCGCGGTGTCCAGCCTGACCACGCCTTCGCGGGTCGCCATCATGAGCCAGGGGTCGTCGCCACCACCGAGGACACCGTCGTACTGAATGGTGCCGCTGAACGAGACTTGCTCGACCTCGTCGCTGTCGAGGTCGATGCGCCACCAGTCGCCCGGTCGGTCGTGCAGCCCATGCAGGGCCGATTCGCTGGGGTCATCGACGAGCACGACGAAGTACAGCATGGCGCCATCGGGAGAGAAGACCGGGCGTCCCAGATCACCCAGCGACTCTGAAGACACCAGCGTCCGCAGGGCTTCCCCTTCGGATGTTCCGAGCACGAGGCTGCGCACGCCACTGTCGGAATCGACCGCGACCCACGCCATGACCTCGCCCGCCGGTGAGACGGCAGGTTCGGTGGCCCACGGCACGAGCTGTTCTTCGACACCGTCTGCGATGCGCACCCTGGACAGCACGTGTTCGCCTTCGCTCGCGTAGCCCTCTCCGGTTCCCACAAACCACAGGTGGGAGCCATCGGCACTCCACTGTGGATAGAAGCACCACGTGTCGGCACCGAGCTCACAGGCAACCGGCTGCACGACCCCGCCGTCATCGAGCAGTCCGATGAAGCTGCGGTCCCAGCCATCCTCAGCAGCCTTGGGTGGCGGTGTATAGGCCATCGCCAGCTGCCGACTCATCGGGTGACTGTCGAGCTCGTAGGCAAAGCCCAATGACGGCACTTCGAACACGGTGGTCGGCTCACCGCCGCCCAGCTCAAGAGCCGTCACCACTGGTGGCCCGCGTTCATGCAGCAGCAGTGCCCGATCCGCCCAATCTCGAGGGGGCGGATCGACGGCACAGCCAGCCAACAGGCACAGCACAATCGGCGAGATGCGCTTCATTAGGGCCCGGGCGGTCCGCTCTGTTCCTCGATCTCACCGTGGTAGCAGGGGATGGAGTACGGCTGGTCCTCGGTGAAGTGGTAGTGGTAGACCCCGTCCGGGAACTCCGGCGTCGCGCTGTCGTGGCCTGAACACTCATCGAGCCCGCTGGCAGCAGTGCCGCCCTCGCCGTTCGGACCGTAGACCGGAAAGCCATCGTTCAGCAGGCCGACCAGCGACGAGTGCTCTCCCGCGTCGTCGATGACGTCGCTGATGCAGTACGGAATGCCGTGGTAGTGGTAGGTCTCGCCGGTTGGCAGCGGATGCCCATTGCACGTGTCCAGGAACGGAACGCCATCGACATAGAAGTTGCTGTCCACGGCGATGGTCACGCCGTCCCCTTCGTAAGGATTGAAGAAGACCCCGCCGCTGACCGCGACGCCGATGACCCCACCGCCTGTGTCCGTCGTCGTGGCGCTGTACACCGGTGCGGAGGGGATGGTCTGGGACAAGCTGTAGCTGGCGACCGCAATGGTCGTGTCGTCACTGAGTGCATAGGCCTCGAGCACGCTGTGGTCGGGCACACCGTCGCCCGAGAACGAGAACTCGCCCCCGCCATCGCCGACCGTCATGTCCGAGGCCCAACCAGCATCGAGCACGCTGTCGATGAAGCTGTCGCCTGTGGGGGAGTCGGAATCAGAGTCGGAGTCGCCATTGCAGGCGACTGCGGTGGACAGGCACAGGATCAGGACAGATAGGCGCATGCAGACCTCCACGATGTTGCGAAGTCAGCCTACACGAGCACTTCGAGCCACTGTTTTTCGGGATGCCCAAGAAGTGTTGCGGATTGTTAAGACCGCGCGAGTGCCCGGATCGCGGCCACCGAGGCCACCAATTGCCCAGCCAGCACCGCAAACATCATGGGTCGTGGCGGCACACCGCCGCCCGTCAGCGCCCACAGCGCAAGATTCGCCAGCGGAATGGCGGGCATCGCCGCGGCGAGCCACAGGGCCCAGCGCCTGTCGAGGCGGACTCCTGTGAACACCGCGGCATAGATCGCAGCTCCTCCCACCGCACCCCACAAGGCCGGCTGCCACGGCCACAGCAGCGGCTGGGCCACATCGAGCACCACCACCCAGACGCACGCCACGAGCAGCAGCAAGCGGGCCGTCAGGGTCGGCTGCGGGAGGGCGACACCGAACTTCGAGCCTCTGTCGCGGACTTGAGGGCTGCAAGCAGTTCAACATTCGTGAACGGCTTGGGAAGGAAGGAAACGCTTCCGTCCGTCGGTAGCCGGGAGAGATCGCCGAAGTTGCCAGACATCAAGACCACCACCGCCTCGGGCGCGTTTTCGATAATCCTGGCCGTTACATCGACCCCACTGACGCCAGGCATAAACATGTCCGTGAGCACCGCAGTGTACGTGCCTGGGTCGCTGTCAAAGAACGCCTGCAAGCCCTCGCCAGCGTCCGCAAATGAATCCACCTCATGACCAGCACGCTCGAGCAGCCGCTGAATGGCACGGAGCACTCCCGGAGAGTCGTCGATCAAGAGAATCCTCTGAGACTGTTCGATGTCGGCCTTCGGACGCCTGGCTCTAGGTGCAGCCCCCTCGGCGGCACGGAACCCAGCGCGGATCTCCGTTCCAACGCCGAGTCGGCTGTTGATGACGAGATTGCCCCCTTGTCCCGTCACGATTCCATAGCAAGTGGACAGGCCCAACCCGGTGCCCTGCCCGCGAAGTTTGGTGCTAAAGAAAGGCTCAAAGGCACGCTTTTGAGTCTGCTCATCCATCCCCGTGCCAGTGTCTTTCACACAAAGCACGACGAAGTCGGACCCAGGATCTGCCACTAGGCTGACAGTCAGGTCGCCCCCGCTGGGCATCGCATCTCGGGCGTTCAACGCCAAGTTCATCAGCACCTGGTCAAATTTGCCCGAGTCTCCGCTGGCGTAGCATGGTTCGCTGGGCGCCTCGAGGACAAGCCGAACTTGAGGCCCCAATGCGCGACGCAGAATCGCCTGCAAGTTCATGACTTGCTCTCGGGCGTCGAAGGTCTCGGCTGGACCCGAGGTGTTTCGCGTGAAGTCCAGCAGCTGTCGCGTCAACTTGGTCGCACTCTGGGCAGCGTCAACGATGGCGTGAACATCGGCCAGGGACTCGCTTCCGCTCAGGCGCGATTCGCTCTCGAGGATTTTGCCCGAGGCCAGGATCACCGTGAGCAGGTTGTTGAAATCGTGGCAAATGCCACTGGCGAGGTGGCCCATTGCTTCGAGACGCTGCATGGTTTTCGAGCGCTCGGCGGCCTCGGTGATGGTGGCGTTCTGACGCCGCAGCACTTCGATGAGCCGAAGTCGCGCAATCGCGGTTCCGATCTGCGTCGAGAAGAGCTCAACAGCTGCAGAATCGTCCTCACTGATGCCCTGCTGATGGACACTCAGCAGTCCGATGGTGCGCTCGTCGACGACGATGGGGGACAGAATAATGCTGGGCATGCCGAGCATTCGCATGAGCGGAACTGCAATTTTCGCGACCGATGGAGGCAGTATGGCGGCAGTCATTTCGGCGGCATCGCGCACGAACTCGGTGTGCTGGCCGTTGATGACCCGAGCGTGGGTCTCAGTCGTGTCCGCCGCGACGCTGAACGTACCGGCATCGACACCGAATCGTTTAATGGCCTTCTGGACCATGGATTCGTCGAATCCGGTGGAACGGACACGGTATCTTCCGTCGATTGGATCCCTGACCATGATTGTCGGCTTCATGCCCAGGTCTTTGAGCGTCTGGAGCGCCTGATCGAGAACCTGCTCCTCTGTCGTGGCGGCAGAAGCCTGCGCAGCCGCCTGAGCCAAGCCCTGCAGAAAAGCCAACGCACGGGCATTCTCGGATCCCTCGCGGACCAATCTATTTGCCTCGCTCATGTCCTCCCCGACCCAAGCCGAAGTGTACCCGCTGAATGCGGAAGCGACGCTGGAAACCTCGGTTTCAGTTCGGCCGCACGAAGAGCTACAGACCGAGCCCCGGAGCGGCGACGGTCAGCCAGTGGCCATCATCGCCGGTCACCACGACGTCTCCCAGGCCGTCACCGTCCACATCCCCACCCGCGAATAGCTGCAGCGGAGCTTCGCCCACTTCAGTGATGGCCCGAGCGACCGGCAGCTTGCCACCGCCCCCCCGACCCCAGAGCAGTACCGGTTCATCTGGGGTCAGTATGGGTCTGGCGACCAGATCGGCTCGCCCGTCCCTGTCCACATCGCCCACGGAGACCACATCCCGGTAGTCCGACAGCACCCGCATGCGCCCGGACCATCCGTTGGCCAGCGACGAGCCAGAGAACAGAGTGAACTGCTTGTACTGGCCCGCATCGGACACCAACAGGTCGGCGCGACCATCGCCGTTCACGTCCCCTGCCGGACGAACAAAGGTCTCGAAGTCACAGCTCGCTATCCATTCATCACAGGCCTTCACCTGCGCCTCGGCCGTCCATCCTTCACTCAGCGTCACCGCGGCGAAGTCGCGGTATCCGCCAGACACGACCTCTGGAATCTGGTCTGAGTCCATGTCCGCGACGATGTGCAGATCGGTGGAGTACTGCGCCCGCGGCAGCGGCGTCCGGGCCAGGGTCGTGACAGCACTGCTGGACTGTTCCACGATGAACTCGGCGACTTCGGGCAGGCGCCTTGCCGGCATGTGCAGCACCAGCTCGTCATTGGCATCGTCGTCTTCAAGGGCCACGACAATGCCCATTTCAGGCGCCTCAGGCAGGTCGCCCATCTCGCCCCCGGCCACAGCCAGAATCTTGTGGCCGCCTCCGAGCAGCCTCGCTGGAGCCGAGACGATGACGCGCACTCCAGGCTCGACCAGCTCATCAGGCCGGTACAGGGACCAGCCATAGGGTCCGCCCATCGCAATGGCGTCGCCTCCTTGCCAAGCCACCTCACCCATGGCCGCAATGCCTTCGATCTCGCCGCGAAACTCAATGTGCGCATCCGCCTCGGTCAGCAAGGCCCCCTGAGAAAGGTCGGCCCCCAGGAACAGCCAGCCGGTGTCGACGTCACCAACCGAGGTCAGAACCAGCAGGTCGTCCCGTCCATCGCCGTCCACATCCGATGCCACAACGTCGACCACAGGGTGTTCCATGGCGATGGAGGCCACCGCGTCGCTCGCACGCAGCTCGACCGCCGACTTGGCACATCCCGATGCCGCGCACACCATCAAGATGGCTGCAATGGGCCTCATGAGGAGCCTCCGTCGCGCCGTGCACGCCGCAGAAAGACCAGCGCCAACCCCAGCAAAGCGGGCAGTCCGTGACCCGGCTGCATGGGCACCGTCGACGCCGTCGCGCCACAGCCACCACGAACGACCTCGCCCATGATCCAAGCCAGCGCCGGAAGATCCGTTCGGCGACCGAACACTCCTTGCTCCAGCACGCTCCCGGTGGCCGGATCGATGTCCATCCACATGTGGCCGTCGCCGTCGTTGACGACCAAGCGCATGACGTGCTCGCGGTCCGGGCTCGCGGACATGAACGCGATGGTCTGATCGAAGGCCGCGGTCCACACTTCGATGCCGTTGTAGTTCACACGGGTCACCTCATCGCCGCCACTGGTCGCCCGGTACAGGTGATCGGTATTCCACAACACCATCGAATCAGCGATGCGACACACATCGGAGTCCCGCAGGTCGATCTCCTGGGCCTGCGCCTCTACGCCGTCAATGCCGATCGGCAGGCACGCCATCGCGGAATCGGGACAGGGCACACAGCGGTGACCGAGGGTGAAGGCGTCTGCACAGAAGCTGTCGATTTCGTTGCCGTAGCCCAGCTCTTCGACCAGATCGCGGATGTCGAACAATCCGGTGAAGGACACGTCCCCAAGTCGCCCTCCATCCGCTGACAGCGTGCCGACGACCTCAACGTCATAGACCCGCGCCGAGCCGAAGCCGGTGATGACCTCGACGTCCGTCGCAGGCGTCTGCAGATACGGATTGTCGAACGACGCGGCGCCCAGGGATTGCGGCAGCGAGCATGGCCGCTGCGTGGGCACGTCCGGCTCAAAGGGGTCCGCCCAGTACAGACTCAGGTGGGGGGTGCCGGAAACGATTTCGTCGACGTGTAGCAGAGGCAGCCACACCATGTGCAGCGTCTCCTCAAGCAGCGCCCCGAGATCACCGGCAGGCTCGACCACACGGAAGGTCGTTCCCTCCGATGCGTAGGTTCGACCGACCAGTCCAGCGACATCCTGTACCGGACTGCCAAGGGCATCCGTCAACAGCGGGCGACCCTGGACTTGCACCGTGTCGTCCCCGCACGTCCACTCCGCCACCACGCGCAGTTCTTGGCCATCTGCATAGGGCTCCCTGGGCCGGAAATCAGCGCTGACTCCATGCACCGCCGTCACGCCCTCGACCAGCTCTCCGTCGGCGGTGACGATGAGCTGAAAGCCCTCGGGCAGCTCCTCTGACGCCTCGACCTCGATGCGCAGTCCATCGGCTTCGACAGCCCCGCCATCGGGCGAGAACTGCAGGTCATCGCCCACCTGCGAGCAGGGTGTGCCGCAGGCTGCCAGCGTCAGCAAGCCCAGGCCCAACATCACAGGCCATCGCAGTTGTCCAAACATCCGTACTCCACGTTTGAGTGTCAGTACTGCAAGGGTTGGACCACTGAAAATTCAGTTTTCACCGTGCACAGATGCCAGCCGGTCCACCATCGGCACCGCTGGTGTCACCGACTGGCGACAGCAAGTGGCCGGGCCTCACTTGGATGCGACTAGGGCTCGGCAGCGATCGTTGCGATCTCGGCGTCTGTCAGCACTCGGTCGTAGATGCGCACCTCGTCCATCACACCGATGAGCCCGCCCACCACTAGGTCGATGTCGCTGCCGTCGGACATCCCGTAGGCCCCCTTGTCCGTGTTCAGCTTCACGACGCCGTCCACGTAGGTTCTGTGGCTTCCGAACTCCATAAAGAAGACCACGGCGACGTGGTACCAGGTGTCGGTGACGTAGTTGGCCTAGTCCGGCACACCATTTGGCGTGACCCGTCCGAGTGCCAGCGTGTCCGTGTCGCTCTCGACGTCGGTGTCTGTGTCCGGGTCGCCACCGCCGCACGATGCGAGAACCAGAACAGAAAGCCACAGCAATGAGCGCATGAGGAGACTCCTTGTCCATCGAGCCTACTGAGCCCTCATGGCAAGCGCACCCCTCGCCGATCTTACGAACGACAGTGATAGGGAGGGTGAGGAGGAGCGCAATGCACATCGACATCTGGTCCGACATCGCCTGTCCTTGGTGCGCGATCGGACGCGAGCACATCTCCCAAGCCGCACGACAGTTCACTTCACAGCAAGGCACTCCAGACGAGCTGACCATCCGCTGGCGCAGCTTTCAGCTCGACTCCCGCGCCCCGGCCAAGGTCGAGGGGGACTACGTGCAGCTGCTCGCCAACAAGTACGGCATGTCCCGCGAGCGCAGCCAGGGAATGATGGACGCCATGGTCACTCGGGGAGCGGGTCTGGGGGTCGAGTTCGACTTCGGCAACGAC
>CAYYHT010000252.1:0-9672 GCA_964471355.1 uncultured Enterobacteriaceae bacterium | reverse complement strand
CACCGACACCGCAAGCCCCAGGGGCCTCGCTTGCATTTTTCGGCCTTCCATCCGGACTTCAAGATGCGCGACCACCCACCGACTCCGCTGTCGACCCTGCAGCGCGCTCGACGCATGGCCTTGGCAGCGGGACTGAACTTCGTGTACACCGGAAATGTGCACGACACCGACGGCGACACGACGCTGTGCCCCAGTTGCGGAGATGATTTGATCGTTCGCGACTGGTATGAGCTCAAGCGCTTTGCCTTGCAAGATGGCTGCTGTGCCTCGTGCGGAGCGACCATCGCTGGGGTGTTCGAGTCAGCCGCAGGCACTTGGGGACGCAAACGCCAGCGCGTGAGCATCGGCCAATGATCTGGCTATGGATGTTGTTGGCGTGCTCGGGCACCGAACCCACCGAGACCGGTGAGGTCGAGGGACCCAACGTCGGCGCCCTGTTGACCGGCGCCAATGCCATTGCCTGTGAGGGCACGCCGCCCGATCACAGCCGCGACTTGGTGGTCTGGCTGTGGGACATCGACCGCGCGATGCGGCTCGCACTCAATGTGGACGGACGCGTTCTTGAGGCCCAGAGCTCCGAGGAGCAGATCGAGCTGGTGGTGAGCTTTGGGTCTGACTCCGGCGTCGCTGTGCTCGAGCAGTGGGCGGGCGAAGAGTCCACTTTGTGTGACGGCACCGATGAATACCTGTTCCCCGAGTCAGGCATGGACAGCTGGACGGCCACCGGCGGCGGCGGCACGATGGCCTTCAGCGTCAGCGACCAAGACGACTCGAGCGTGCGAATCGACTTGGAGATGGACAACATCCACTTTGATGGCTGGTCCCTCGACCCGTTCGTCGTCAATGCCATCGACGCCGAGCGCCTGCCCTAGACGGACAACTAGGGCCGGTTTGGGAATGTCGCCGGGCGCTTGGGCACTGGGCTTTCGTAGGTCTTGAGCTCTTCGAGCGCTTGCTCGATGGCACTGTCCAGCTGCGGATCTTCGCCCAAGCGGAAGGCCTCTGGAGGGTCGATGACCTCGATGTCTGCCGGCACACCGGTGCGCTCGACATCCCACTCGCCATCTTTGTTGACGAAGCCAAAGGACGGGGCCGTGATGCCTCCTCCGATGAGCAGGCTGAGGTTGTTGTCGATGCCAACGAGGCCGCCCCAGGTCGTCGTGCCCACGGTCTTGCCCAGCTCGAACTGCTTGAAGTAGTAGGGGAAGGCGTCGCCGCCGCTGCCCGCGTAGCCGTTGGTCAGCATGACCTTGGGCCCGTGAACCGCGATGGAGGGCGTGCGCCAGTCCATGCCGTCCCGGGGAACCCAGGTGTTGTAGTGGGGCCGCAACAGGTGCTCGACGAACATCTCGGGAATGAAGCCGCCGCGGTTGTAGCGCACGTCGATGATGAGTCCATCTTTGCGGTGCTGTGCGTACAGCCCACGCACGAACTCGGTGTAGCCCTTGCTCGACGTGTTCGGCACGTGCACGTAGCCGACACGGCCGCCCGTCGCGTCGGAGACCTTCTTGCGGTTGGCCTCGACCCAGTCCCAGTAGCGAAGCTCGCCATCGGACCAGATGGGCTCGACCTCGTACTCGCGTGCGCCGGCCATGACAGGCTCGGTGCCACTGGTGACTCCGATGCGAATGGGCCGTCCGACGGTGCCGACCAGCCACTCGTGCGGGTTCTCACCGGGTTCGAGCTCGTGGCCATCGATCATGACCAGCCAATCACCGTCCTTGACGTCGACGCCAGGCGCCCGCAATGGCGAGGTACGCCGGGGGTCTCCGGGCTCGCCGCGAAGCACATGTTCGACGCGAATGCCCTCGCCGTCTTGGACCAAATCGGCGCCCAAGTAGCCCGTGGACACGGGCCGGACGCCGTTCCACTCGCCCCATATATAGGCGTGGCCGACATTGAGCTCGGCGATCAGCTCGCCGATCAGCCAGCGCACATCGGACTCGGTTGTGGCGCGCGCCAACAGGCCCTCGTACCGCTTATGCAGGGCATCCCAGTCGTGGCCATGCATGTCGGGGTCATAGAAGTAGTCGCGCATGTAGCGGCGAACCTCATCGAGCGTACGCTTCCACTCGACCCGGGGATCGACCCGCGAGGTCATGCCCCAGAACGAGATGAAGGTGCCGGGTCCAGAGTCTGGGGCGGCGTCCATGACGTAGCTGCCACCGCCGTCGGGCCACGCAAGCAGCATCTCGCCGTCGGCGGCCACTTCGAATGACACCACGTCGTGCGACACGAACTCGAGCTCTTGGTCCTCGAGGTCGTAGTGCATCAGGTTGCTGTCGCCTCCGTCGAGACCTTCGGCCGAGATGTACAACAGCGCCCCTTCGATGGCGACGAGGTTGTAGTAGCGCCCGGGCTGCATCGGCAGCCGGGTCACGCGGTCGCCAATGCCGTCGAGGTCAATCTTGAGATCGGGCGTTGGAAGCACAATCTTCTTGTCCTTCTTGCGCTTCTTCTTCTTCTTCTTCTTCTCGTCCTTCTCGTCCTCTTCGTCCATGTCGAACAGCGGCAGGCCGTCGTCGTCGACCTCTTCGTCGCTCTTGGTCGGCACCGGATGAGGGCCGTCCTCTTTGAGGCGAACCGCAAAGAGCAAGTCGGTCATGCGGTGGACGAGGCGGAACTCGAACACGTTGCTGATCAGGTCAAAGCTGCGCCGAGAGGCAAAGAAGAGGAAGTCCCCCTCGGGGTCCCAGGTCGGGTTGTAGTCGTCGTTGAAGTCGTCGGTGACCCGGAACTTCTCGCCGCTGAACACGTTGTAGACCCAGACAGCGCCGTGCCAGTTCACGTCGGCGCGAACGTATGCAATCCAGCCACCATCATGGCTATACGAGGGGTGGTACAGGTCGGAGCGCTCTCCGGTATCGACGAGCTTTCGCTCGCCAGAAGGCACGCTCACGTCCCACAGCCGCATGCGCTTGTCTCCGACCAGCAAACGCTCGCCGTCTGGACTCCACACAAGTCCGTTCAGCCAGGTGTCGTTGCCCTTGGTGAGCTGTTTTGGTTCGGACTTGCCGTCCTGGTCGACGAGCCAGATCTCCTGCTCTCCGCTGACGTCGCTGATGTAGGCGATCTGTTCGCCCTCGGGGGACCACGCAGCCTCGGTGATGCGCCCCTGTGACCCGCTGACCACACTGCGCCACGAGCCATCTTCGGCGGGCACAGTGAACAGGTTGCCGTTGGCGACACCGGCCACGCGCTTTGCCTGCGGACCCACCGACTGCCAGGTGGGGCGACCGACCTTGATCAGGCGTGAATTGGTCTGCAGCGCCTCGTCGGGAATGGTGATGGACAGGACCGCATCGGCCTTGGTCTTGGCGTTGAGGGTGCGAAGCTCGCCACCATGCATGTAGACGATGGTGTCTCCGTCAAGCGAAGGCCACTGCACGTCGAAGTCCGCGTGGGTCGTCAGCTGAGCCGCCTCGCCCACATCGGTGTAGCGGAACAGGTTGCGTGTGCTGAACGCCCCATCGGTATCGGGTCGGTCGCTCACAAAGAAGATGGAGCCTTCGGCGTCGACCATCGGGTGGGTGTCCGTGCCCGCAAATGTCGTCAGCTGCGTGCCCTTGCCCGTCGCCGCATCAAACTTCCACAGGTCTTGCTGGCTTCCACCCCGGTAGCGCTTCCAGGTCCGGAAGTTCCGGAACACGCGGTTGTGCACGTACGAGCCTTCTTCGGGCAACAGCGCCGTGGGGCCGGCGTCCGAGGTCGGCAGCGGCTCGGGCAGGTGCCCAAGCAGGTCGACCGTGTACAGGGACTGGTAGCGGCCATCGATGGAGCCGTGCCGGCTGCCAAAGACCACCTTCTGGCTGTCTGCGGTCCAGTCCCAGACCACATCGTCCATGTAGCCAACGCTGTGCCACGTCAGGCGCTTGGGGTTGCCACCGTCAAAGGGAATGACCCAGACATCGGAGTCGCCTTCATATTCGGCGGTGTAGGCAATCCACTTGCCGTCCGGGCTGATGCGCGCAAATCGCTCATCGCCTCGGTGAGTGGTCAGGCGCGTGGCCGTCCCGCCCTTGTCGGACACCTTCCACAGGTCACCGCCTGCGGTGAACACAACGGCACCGTGGCCGATGTCGGGGAAGCGCGGAAGACCGCCAGTGGTCTGGGCTGATGCCACAGTGAGGGCGAATGCGAGAAACCAAGTCAAAGTGCACATCCAGGGGGCGCGTGGTACGGCATTAGCATGGACCTCATCGATATCGGCGTGAATCTCACTGGCAAGCAGTTCAAACGGGACCTCGACGACGTCGTCAACCGGGCTGTCGGCGCTGGGGTGGGCCGCATGGTGGTGACAGGCACCTCTGAGCGCGCGAGTCAGGAAGCCGCAAAGCTGGTGCTCTCGTACCCCGGAGTTCTGTTCTCAACGGCTGGAGTGCATCCCCATGACGCCAGTTCCTGCAGCCCGGCCGTCATAGAAACACTGCGCAATCTGGCCCAACAAGACGGTGTTGTGGCCATCGGCGAGTGCGGCCTGGACTTCAACCGCGACTACTCGCCGCGTCCGGTGCAAGAGAAGTGGTTCGAGGCCCAGCTCGAGCTAGCGGCCGAACTGAACATGCCGGTCTTCCTGCACGAACGCGATGCGCACGAACGATTTGCGGCCATTGTCAAGCCCTGGCTCGACAAGGTGCCGGCGGCAGTCGTCCACTGCTTCACCGGAGCCGCCGACGAGCTTGCTGCCTACCTCGACATGGGCTGCCACATCGGCATCACCGGCTGGATCTGCGACGAGCGGCGAGGCCTGCACCTTCGCGATCTTGTCGCCCAGATTCCTCCGGATCGGCTCATGATCGAGACCGATGCACCTTGGCTCACTCCGCGCGACCTTCGCCCCAAGCCCAAGGGAGGCCGAAACGAGCCGGCCTTTCTGCCCCACATCGCACGCACCGTCGCCGCCTGTGCCGGCCGCAAAGCCGCTGACGTGGCTCGCGACAGCACCCGCACCGCCCAGGCCTTCTTCTCGCTGCCGTAGCCCTAGGCCCGCTACCAGTTCACTCCAGCAGCCGTTCCTGGCACACCGGGCGTTCCGTCTGAGGGGCTTGTGAGGCCACCGCTGCCACCCGGTCCACCGAGTCCGGCGACGCCAAAGCTGAGCGTGTTGTTTGCGGTCACGTAGCCGGGTGCCGCGGGCACGCCACTGCTGGCAAACACCGCATAGCTAGGCCCACCGGCGCCGCCGCCGCCACCACCGCCCGAGCCACCGGACCCGCCAAGACCGCCGTCTCCGCCGCCCGAGCCGCACCAGGCGCCGTCGAAATCGCTGGTCTCGACTCCGCCAAAGCCCGCCAGGCCGCCCTTGCCGCCGAGCCCGCCATCGCCACCGGCGCTACCTGCGCCGCCGTCATCGGCCAGAATCACGTTGTTCTCGATGACCGGCCAGGTGCCGCTGATGTCATGCAGAATCAGGCCGAAGCTGCCGCCGCCGCCACGTCCTGCGCTGCCGCGGGTTCCACCACATCCGCCGGCTCCGCCGCCGCCACCTGTGGCGCCAAGGTGGTCGCCATCTCCTGATTCGCCGTCGTTGGTCGAGCAGAAGTCCACTGCCCCCTCGCCGGCGCCGCCGCCCCCGCCGCCCGAGCCATCGGTGCCGCTCGAGCCATTGGTGCCCCCGGCAGAGGTCCAGCCCGTGCCATCGATGCTGGCAAAGACACCCGCGCCGGCGCCGCCGCCGTTGCCGCCTGTGCCCTCGCTGCCGTCCACGCCGTTCTCACCGCGCTCGCCATCGACGTAGCCGCAGGCGTTGGAGCAGACGCAACCGAACTCGAAGCTGTCGATGATCTGGCCGTCACAGCCGCCGATACCGCCGGCGCCACCGTTGAAGACAGGCAGACCCGACAGGCCTGGCCCCTGCCGGCCGCCGCTGGTCGGACAGGTGTTGTCCCCACCGCTGCCGCCTGATGTGTTGGTGCTGCCACAGAAGTTGGTGCCGCCATCGCCGCCCAACGGAAGGTTGAAGCAGTTGGCCATGCTAGCCGGGCGCCCCGTGAGACCCACTCCGCCGGCGTTGCCGTCTGTGCCATTGGCTCCAGCAACGCCGTCCCAGCCAATCTCGGACTGGAAGATGTTGTTGCTGACCGTCAGCAAGGGGCCGCTGTCCTCGATCCACATGGCGATGGATGCGGCGCCGCCGATCCGCGCGTTGTTGCCGTACACCGTGAACCCATCAAACACCGTTGCCGAGCCCATGCTCTTGGCGATGACCGTTGGGCCCGTGCCCGCACCATCGATGGTCGTCACGTAGATCTCGGGGTCTCGGTCGGTGAAGCCGATCGAGTAGCCGCCAAAGTAGGTGACTCCCGGCGCCAGGCGCACGTTCTCGCTGTAGGTGCCTCGCTCGACGAGCACCCACTTCACCGCGGGCTCGGCCTTGGCCATGGCAATGCCGCGTTCGATCGTGTCGACGGGGTCGTCAATCGTTCCGGATCCGCCTGGTGCTCCGCTCAACGTGCTGACGTAGATGACCTCGTCGGGGTCGACTCCGCCGCCGGTGCCGTCCTTGCCGTCGCAGTCCTCGTCGATGCCATTGAACGGAATGTCCGTGCTCGAGATGAACTCGCACTCGCAGCCATCTCCGGGCAGCCCATTGACATCGACAAAGCCCGCCTCGCAGACGAAGTCGCAGATGGGCACAGATGGCGAGATGTTGCAGAAGGGCAGCCCGTGGTCGAAGGTCGCGACCGAGCAGTCGTTGCCGCAACCGCCGCAGTGCTCTTCGTCGGTGTATTTGGAGCCGGTCCGGAAGTCTTCGTCGATGCCGCCCACACAGTTGTTGTCGAGGAAGTCGCAGATCTCGGGCGCGCCGGGATTGACGGTGTCATCGAGGTCATCGCAGTCGCCGCCGCAGGCCGAGAAGCCGTCGTTGTCAAAGTCGATGTCCGTGCCTTCGTCGACCTCTGTGTCGCAGTCATCGTCACGGCCGTTGCACTGTTCAGGCGCTTGTGGGTAGATCGTGTCGTCCCGATCGTTGCAGTCAGCGCACTCGGGATGCCCGTCGCCGTCAAAGTCCACATCTTCTCCGGGGAAGAAGATGCCGTCGCAGTTGTCGTCGATGCCATTGCAGATTTCGATGGCATCTGGCACGACGTCGGGATCGGTGTCGTCGCACTCCTCACATGCGAAGAAGCCGTCACCATCGGCATCGGTGACCTCGTCCAGCGGAATCACGCCGTCGCAGTCGTTGTCCTCGCCATCGCAGATCTCGGTGGCACCGGGGAAGCTGTCGGGGTTGGTGTCATCGCACTCTTCGCAGGCCACAAAGCTGTCGCCATCCGAGTCGGTGAACTCGTCCGCAGGCGCATCGCCGGAGCAGTCATTGTCGATGCCGTCGCACAGCTCGGGGGCCCCGGGGAACACCTCGTCACTGCCGTCGTCGCAGTCATCGCAGGCGACAAAGCCGTCGCCATCGACGTCATCGAGCTCGCCCGCAATAAACTCGCCGTCACAGTCGTCGTCGATGCCGTTGCACACCTCGTCTGCGTCGGGATTGACCAGCTCATCAAGGTCGTCGCAGTCCTCGCACTGCGCAAAGTCATCGCCGTCTTCATCGATGGTCTCGTCATCGGGGACGAGGCCGTCACAGTCGTTGTCCTCGCCGTCGCAGACCTCATCGGCTCCAGGGAAGGTCTCGCTGTTGCCGTCATCGCACTCTGCGCACTCGGCAAAGCCGTCGGCATCGGAGTCGATGGTCTCATCTGACGGGATCACACCGTTGCAGTCGTTGTCCTGGCCATCGCAGATCTCGTCGGCGCCGGGGAAGGTCAGGTCGTTGCTGTCGTCGCACTCTTCGCAGTCGGCAAAGTCATCGCCGTCGCCGTCGACCTCGTCTGGGGGAAGGATGCCGTCGCAGTCGTTGTCGTCTCCATCGCAGACCTCGGGCGCGTTGGGGAAGATGTCCGGTCGCGTATCGTCGCAGTCGCCATCGCACGGGTCGAATCCGTCGCCATCCCCGTCCACCGCTTCATCAATGTCGCCGTCACAGTCGTTGTCGACGGTGTCACACAGCTCGGGGGCGTCGGGGTTCACATCGTCGCGAGCATCGTCACAGTCGCCAAGACAGGGCACCCAGTCATCGCCGTCGGCATCGGTCTCTTCGACCGGCAAGATGCCATCGCAGTTGTTGTCCACCGCATCACAGACCTCTGCCGCACCTGGAAAGACCGCAGCATTGGTGTCGTCACAGTCGCCCTCGCAGGCATCAAAGCCATCGGAGTCGAGGTCCTCATAGGTCCCGTCATCGGCCACGCCATTGCAGTCGTTGTCGAGGTTGTCGCACAGCTCGGGAGCACCCGGGAAGACCGTGTCCAAGGCGTCGTCGCAGTCCCCTTCACAGACCCGGAAGCCGTCGACGTCCAAGTCGAGCTCGTCGTCGGGCAGCACCCCGTCGCAGTCGTTGTCTGCACCATCACAGGTCTCGATGCCACCGGGGAAGCTCGTCGGGTCTTCGTCGTCACAGTCCCCTTCGCAAGCGTCAAAGCCATCGCCGTCGTCGTCCGTGGCGTCGTCGACCAGGCCGTTGCAGTCGTTGTCTAGACCGTCACAGAGTTCTTCGGCCCCGGGATAGACCAGCTCGTCATTGTCGTCACAGTCGTCGCCACCGCACACCGGGTTGGCCACACCGTCGTCGTCTTGGTCGCAGGTGTCGATGACGCTGAAGTAGAGCGGCACGACCACGTCGGCGATCTCGAGGTTCGGCGCCGGTTCACCCGCATCGCACCCACTGGTCAAGGTGAACAGGCCGTGGCTCTCGACGATCAGATTTGCGTTGTATGAGCCATCCTCGGCATCCGACGGCATCTGGTCGAGCGCCACTTCCACTTCGAAGATCTCGCCTGGAGCCATGGTGCGCGGCAGCGCCGGCACATTGATCATGCGCATCCAGTCGGCGTCGAAGCCCTCGAGGGACAATGTTGTGACGACGGCCTCGACCTCACCGGTGTTCGCCACCGTCACCACAGCTCTCGGACGGGCGGGCCGGTACGGATCCTCCTCACCGAAGTCGACGTAGCTCGGGTCTGCGTACAGCTCCGCATAGGGCGTAAAGAAGCCACGGCACGCGGTCAGGGTCGCGAGGGCGGTGAATGCCAGGATTCTTGCGGAAGGCGCCATTTGAAACTCGTTCCCCATCTGCGGAGGTCGCGCACGGTAGCCGCTGCTGACGACCAGCAGCAACGGTTATTCAGTCGAAGCATTGCCAAGTTCTGCAAGACCCGGACCACACATCACCTTTGTGCGTTCAGAAGCACAAATCCATTGCAAAGAGTGACGGGCCACCCGAAAGCAGCCCGCCAATTCGCGACAGTGGTGTCGTAGTCGCTAGTTCTTGCGGCGAATGATGCCGAGCAGGCCGACCATCCCGAACATGAGTCCTGGGGCTGGGCTGCCACCGGCTGCGCAACCGCAGTTGTCGGGAGCGTCGCCTGTGTCGACGATGGCATCGAGCGGAATGCCGGTGTCGGGCACGTCGGGGTTGTCCGGGTCGCCATCGTCGGCGTCGAGGAAGTTCGGGATGCCGTCGCCGTCATCGTCGTCGGTGCCTTCTTGGGCGTCGAACTTGCCATCGCCATCGCTGTCGGCATCGCGATCATTCGGGATACCGTCGCCGTCGGCGTCGAGCGTGCCTTCGACCACGTTGTCGATGCCGTCGCCGTCATCGTCGGTGTCCGAGTA
>CAYYHT010000251.1:0-9698 GCA_964471355.1 uncultured Enterobacteriaceae bacterium | reverse complement strand
CGGTTGTAGACCAGCTTTGGCGTGCCGACTCCCGCCGTCCACCGCGAGTCGGGGTCTCGAAAGAAGTAGCCCTGACGCTCGAACTGGTACCGGGTCTCGGGAGGGTTGTGGGCCACGCTCGGCTCGATGTACGAGGTGATCACCTTCAGCGAGTCGGCATTCAACACGGTGCGGAAGTCGTCCGCAGCGGCCGGATCCGGCACCGTGAACAACCGGTCGTACAGGCGGACCTCGACCTGCAGCGACTTGGTGGCCGACACCCAGTGGATGGTGCCCTTGACCTTGCGGCCGTCGGGAGCGTTTCCACCTCGGCTTTCGGGGTCGTGGCTGCAGCGCAACTCAATCACGTTCCCGTCGTTGTCCTTGATGACCTCGTCGCAGGTGATGAGGTAGCCGTAGCGCAGGCGCACTTCGCGGCCCGGCGACAGGCGGTAGAACTTCTTGGATGGCTGCTCCATGAAGTCACTGCGCTCGACATAGAGCTCACGGGTGAAGGGCACGGTTCGCGTGCCCTTCTTGTGTGCGTCGTGGGGCCAGTAGTTTGCGTCGAGCTGCTCGACCTTGTCCTGGTCGTAGTTCGTGATGACCACCTTGAGGGGGTCGAGCACGCACATGACGCGCGGAGCCTCGGTGTTCAGGTCTTCACGGATGATGCGCTCGAAGGTCTCGAGCTCGACGGTGCTGTTGGCCTTGGCGACTCCGATGACCTCGGCAAAGGTGCGCAGTGCGTCGGGGCGCACACCTCGACGGCGCATGCCGGCAATGGTGGGCATGCGCGGGTCATCCCAGCCCGACACATGACCCTCGTTGACCAGCAGCAGCAGCTTTCGCTTGCTCATCATCGTGTACTCGAGGGCCAGACGCGCGAACTCGTACTGTCGCGGCTGCGAAGGGGAGTCGCAGTTGTCGATGACCCAGTCGTAGATGGCCCGATTGTTCTCGAACTCAAGGGTGCAGATCGAGTGCGTGATGTGCTCGAAGGCGTCCTCGAGTGGATGCGCGAAGTCGTACATCGGGTAGATGCACCAGTCGTTGCCTGTGCGGTGGTGCTCGGCGTGGCGAATGCGGTACAGAAGCGGGTCGCGCAGCTTCATGTTGGCGGCACTCAGGTCGCCTTTCGCTCGCAAAACGTGGGCTCCGTCACCGAACTCGCCGGCTCGCATGCGGCGGAACAGGTCGAGGTTTTCGTCGACCGAGCGGTCCCGATAGGCGCCTGGCTTGCCGTCTTCACTGACCGAGCCGCGATTGGCACGGATTTCCTCGTCGGTGGAGCTGTCCACATAGGCCTTGCCGTCGCGAATCAGGCCCTCGGCAAGCTGGTACATCTTCTCGAAGATGTCCGAGGCAAAGTACAGGTGCTCGCCCCAGTCAAAGCCCAACCAGCGCACGTCGGCCTTGATGGACTCGACGTACTCGGTCTCTTCTTTTTCGGGGTTGGTGTCGTCGAAGCGCAGGTGGCAGCGCCCGCCAAAATCCTTGGCCAAGCCGAAGTTTAGGCAAATCGACTTGGCGTGGCCGATGTGCAAATACCCATTGGGCTCGGGAGGGAAACGGGTCACAACCTCGCTGTGGTGACCGGTCTGCAGATGGTCAGCGATGATTGTGCGCAGGAAGTTGGACGGCTTGTCTGTGGGCTCCACAGCTCACCTCGGTGTGACGGCCGCCTTATCGCCGATTCGGCATGGCGGCACCGAAGCCGCCTAGAACTGGAAGAAGCTGTTGCTGGCGTGGCCTTCGTAGCCAAACCAGTCTTGCAGCAGGTGGTTCGCATCGGCCTCGAGCATGTCGCACGGAATCTCTTCGATCAGGTGGATGCTGTCGCCCTCGGTGATCTGGGAGGGCAGTGCGTCCTCTCCAAAGTAGGTGCGGCTGGACAGAGACACGGTTGCGGTGTCGTCAAAGCGCTTTTCGACCGTGGGCAGAGGCGGCATGCCATCCACCAGTTCGTCGTCGGCAAAGTAGTAGGTGTCAGCGACCTCGAGCTGCACATAGCAGGTCTGAGGAGCGGCACTGAACGACTCCCAGAACCCGTTGCTGACGTTCAGGTCGTGGTGCACCGACGTGCCGTCTTCGAGCTCGAAGGTCACAACGTGCTCCCCTTGGGCGATGTCGAGCTCGTGGTGCTCTCCGGCGGCGATGGTCGTGAGCAGCTCACCGTCGATGGTCACGCTCATGTCCGAGTCTGCGGGTGCTGCCGCGTGCAGTTCGCCGTCTCCGTACATGTAGGTGTGGGCCATGAGGCCTGCAGCACCAATGACCAGAGGGACGCCGATGACGACGGCGAGGACAGCACGGACAGACTTAAGGGACTCGAGCACGCTCATTTGAACTCCTGTTTGCGTTGATGCCGAGTGGCTATCGGCGAAAGACCCGCTTGCATGGGACCTTCATGAGGGATGCCGCGAACTTGCGTCTCGGGTTAGAGGCGTCGTCTGCTCGGAGATCGACATGGCCACCTTGAAGTCTTTCAACCCCGCGACCGGCGATGTGGTCGGAGAGGTCACCATCACCCCTGTCGACGACATTCCCGGACTGGTGGCGACGGCACGAGCGGCACAGCCCGCTTGGCAGGACCTGGGCATGGCTGGCCGCCTCGAGATTCTCAAGCGCGCAGGTGAGCTGCTTGTGGCTCGGGCTGCAGACATCGGCGAGCTGGCTTGCCACGAGATGGGCAAGCCGATTCGCGAGGCCAAGGGCGAGGCCAGCTTTGCTGCGGGCAACTTCTCGTCCGATCTGGACGAAATCGCCGAGGCGTTGGCTCCCGAAATTCGCGAGAGCAAGCGCGTCCGCTCGGTCATGCACCGCGATGGCTTTGGCGTGGCGGTGTGCATCTCCCCATGGAACTTCCCGGTTCTGATGCCGCACCAGCAGGTGCTTCCGGCGTTGGCTGCGGGCAACACCGTCCTGTTCAAGCCGTCTGAAGAGACCCCGCTGGTGGGCCAGGCCTATGCTGACGCGCTGCTCGAGGTACTGCCCGAGGGCGTGCTGACGGTCGTGCATGGGGCCGATCAGCAGGGCAAGGCTCTGGTGGCTGCAGACATCGACCTGATTGTCTTCACCGGATCCCGCGCCGCTGGAAAGCACATTCTGGCGGCTGCAAGCGGCAGCCTAAAGAGAGTGATCCTGGAGCTCGGCGGCAAGGACCCGCTGGTGGTCTTGGAAGGAGCCGATGTCGCTGCGGCGGCCAAGTTCGCCGCGGGCAGCAGCTTTCGCAATGCGGGACAGGTGTGCATCAGCACCGAGCGCATCTATGTCGCCGACAGCATCCACGACGAGTTCGTCAACCTGCTGTGCACCAATGTCGCCCGCATGCCCCAAGGCGATGGCGCCCAGGCCGAGACCCGCATTGGCCCGATGGTCAACACCGGGCAGCGCGAACATGTGCAGACCCAGGTCGCCGCGGCGGTGGGGCAGGGGGCTGTTGTCTCGTGGCAAGGCGAAGAGCTCGGCGGCAACTACGTGGCTCCGGTCGTCCTGACGGGCATTGACCACAGCATGGACATCGCCATGGATGAGACGTTTGGGCCAGTGGCCTGCGTGATTCGCGTCGACAGCGAAGCGGAAGCCGTCTCGTTGGCGAATGACACTCCGTACGGACTCGGGGCAGTCGTCTATGGAGAGATCGACGATGCGCGACGGGTCGCCAGAAAGCTGACTGCAGGCATGATTGGCATCAATCAAGGCATCAGCAGTGCAGGCGGCACCCCGTGGGTTGGTGCGCGCCAAAGCGGCTACGGCTTCCACAGTGGCCGAGATGGGCACCGTCAGTTCGCTCAGATTCGAGTGCTTTCCGAGCCGATCTGACCCCTCGGGCGCTTGACGAATTCCACACAGTCATCCAGGCAATGTGAAGCGGATCTCAAGGGTTCGTCAGGTCGCGTCAACGGGTTGCAAACCGCACTCGGGTTCGAAAATCGTCCTGTACGGTTCTCGCGTCGCCCGGGAGGTCTCCGTGTCTGCACGAATCGCTACAGTCGCTCTGCTCGCTCTTTCCATTGGTTCCGGCTGCAATGTCGTCGGTTCCATCATTCCGGGAGGCAATGGCGTTGCCGACATCGATGACCCCGCCGTCGTCGGGCACTTCGCCAGTGACATCGCCGTGGAACGCATCTCGATCTACCAAGCTGTCGAAGTCGACCTCATGCAAGGCGGCGATGAGACTGGGCGCAATGTTCCGGTCATCGCGGGCCGCGACGCCATGCTTCGCGTCTTTGTCGAGCCCGACAGTGACTTCGAGGAGCGTGACATCACCGCCGTCCTGACCATCGAGAGCGATGGCGAGGAGCAGTACAGCGAAGTCACCATCGAGGTCGAGGGTGACTCCGAGCAGGACGAGCTCGGCACGACCTTCAACTTCGACATTCCCGCCGAGACCATGACCTCGGATGTGGCCTTTAATGTGTCGCTGCAGGAAGTGGACTTTGAAGAGGACTACGGAAGCGACGACAAGGACGCCGAGTGGCCGGCCGACAACGAGCTGTACGAGCTCGACCCGATTCAGTCCGCATCCATTGAGATTGTGGTCATTCCCGTTCGGTACAACGCCGACGGATCAGGTCGCACTCCAGACACCAGCGAAGCCCAAATTCAGCGCATCCGCAACGAAATGTACGCCATGTACCCCGTCACTGAAGTCAACGTGACGGTCGGCCAGACCCTGAACTGGAATCAGCACATCCAAGCCTACGGAAACGGATGGAATCAGCTTCTGCAGGAAATCGCGTACATGCGAAGCTCGGCCAACGTCGATGCGAACACCTACTACTACGGGCTGTTCAGCCCCGACACATCGATGGGCAACTACTGCTACGCCGGCTGTGTTGCTGGCCTGTCCCTGTTGGGCAGCGAGTACGACGTCTGGAGCCGGGCAAGCATCGGCCTGGGCTTTGCTGGTGAGGGCAGTGTCGAGACGCTCGTGCACGAAGTGGGGCACGCTCACGGACGCGAGCACGCTCCATGCAGCCTGGGCGGCCAACCGTCCGATCCGGGCTATCCCTACTCGGGCGGCGCGATTGGCACCTGGGGCTATGACATCGTCGATGGCGACCTCAAGGACCCGGCGCAGTTTGCCGACATGATGGGCTACTGCCAGCCCCTGTGGGTCAGCGACTACACCTATGACAACCTGCTGGACCGCGTGCAGGCCCTGTCGGCACAATTCCGTTTCGCACCGGCTCCCGACTTCGACCCCCAGTGGAAGAGCCTGTCGCTCGAGCCCGATGGTCAGCTGGTTCCCGGACCCACCTTCGAGCTGTCCATGCCGCCGAGCGGCGACCTGCACGTGATTGAAGTGACCGACGCGGACGGACAGGTCGTCGATACGGTCACAGGGTACTTGGTACAGACCAGCCACCTCGACGGTGGTGTGCTGCTGGTACAAGAAGCTGATGTTGCAGACTTCAGCCGAGTTCGTATGCCATTCGGCACCTGGTAGACACTCGCTACAGACAGTTCAGTCTGCGTAGGGTGCTGGCCCGATGTAGCGCCAGTCGCCGCCACCGATGTAGTCGCTGCCCGGTGTCAGGTCGACGTGGAAGTGGTTGTCGTGCGCGGCGTTGTAGTTCGGCGTGAGGATGATGTTCCAGTACTCCTCGTCGTACCAACGGTAGGCCGACTCGTACAGCCAGCTGGCACCAGGCGACATGGGATTGGTGGTGTTGTGCTCCCAGTCATCGATGAGGGTGTAGGTCTGGCCGCCGGCCAGGTCGAAGCCGTAGATGTCGATGGCGTCGCCAAAGGCGTGGCGGGACAGGCTGTTGGTGCCCGAGATGACGCGGCAGTTGACGGTGCCGAGGTGCCGCATGGTCACGGCCCCCTGTGCGGCGGCATCGTCCATCGTGTCGACCAGCGAGTGGGCCATGTTGCAGGCTGCTCGGGCGTTGTGGGTGTCGCTGTCGTTGTAGTAGACAAGATCGACCCCATGGATGGGGGGCTTGAGCTTGACCGGGTTCTCGACGTGGCAGGTCAGACCCGGATGCGAATCAGGGCTGCTGTCGGCGATGATGATGGGCTCGAAGGGGACCCCGCGGGCGGCCAGGTCGAAGTGGCACTGCTCGAGGTCGCTCTCACGGTCCGGCAGGCAGGCGTACATCTCGGTCCAGGACTCGTTGGCACGCTCGACGACCGCACAGCCATAGCCGTCGCGGCAGCCCGATGCAGGCCACTCGCCCATGTCGCAACGAGACAGGCACATGCCGTCGCCCAGGCGTGCGGGAGCTGGCAGCTCGGCCTCGGTCACACAGAAGGTCGTCGGGTGTCCGCTCGAGTCGGGGCAGTACAGGTCGCACACCTGTGAACAGGTGCCGCCCGGGAATCCATCGTCATTGGGCAGGCAGACCGGATCGGCGAGATCTGGGCTGTTGCAATCCGCCACCGTCTCGCACGGGCTGCCGATAAAGCCCAGCGGGCCGGGATTGGGCTCGTCGGTCTCGGTGTTGGTATCGGTGTCATTGGTGTCGTCGACAATGGGGTCACCGGTGTCGGTTTCTTCATTTCCGGCCTTGCAGGCCGAAAGCAGGGCGATGAGGAGCACGAGTCGCATGTCGCGGGGGTAGCCCGCCGGTCACGGAGTGTCACGCGGTTTGTCGGTTTGCTTGCATGGGGAATGACTCGGAATGGCCGTCGTCTGAACCGGTGTTCTTCCCCGGAGCACACCCATGCAGCCCATCCAATTTGTCGAAGCAAGCATGCAGGCCGTCTTGGCGGCCACGCTGACTGCCGTCTTCTATCTGTCCGTGCCCCTGCTGGGCATGGTGGTGTCGCCGCCGCAGCATCCGAGCTACTCGTTCGAGACCTTCGGCGACCAGGGAACTGCCGTGGTGCAGATGGACTTTGTTCTGCAGCCGGCCGAGAAGGTGGGCAAGACCGCTGAAGGCGAGGCGGAAGCCAATGGCGACAACAGCGGCAGTGGCGAGGGCAAGGGCACCAGCAAGGGCGATGCGGACCGAAGCAACAACGCTCCGAAGTACCACCGCCGCACGGCCGCCGAGTACATGGCTGCACGTGAAGCTGCTGTGGCGCGCGGTGCTGCGGCCAGCAAGGCACGAGCCGAGGCCCGCATGAAGGGCAAGTGTGCCGAGCCTGTCGATGCGATTTCCAAGCTCGGCAACAACCACTGGCGTGTCGATCGCGACTTTGTCGAGGCCTACACCGGCGACATGGACAAGTTCAACAGCCTGGGTGCTGTGGGCATCCACAAGGACCGGGCCGGCAAGCGCGACGGATTCTTCTTTGGCCGAATCAAGTGTGGAAGCCCGCTGCATCAAGGAGGCCTGCGCAATGGTGATGTCGTGCACTCGGTCAACGACCAAAAGGTGCACAACGCGATGCAGACCGTGTTTACGTACAATCGGCTGCGCAACAAGAACCGCATCGAGGTCGATGTGACTCGTCGCAATGGCGACCGCGAGGTGCTGGTCTACACGGTGCGCTGAGTGGTGAAGCGCTCGGACCGGGGATATCCGAGCGCCGAACCGGAGATGCACCCCATGACTCGACTCGCCCTACCCGTCCTCGTGGCCCTGTCCTCTTTTGCCTGCAAGGCACCTGTTGAGGCTCCCGCCAACCTGGGACAGGCCAGCCTGTACGCGTACGCCAACTTCGACGGCGAGGACAGCGAAGAGCTGATCGCCGCTGTCGTCACGTTCGAAGAATACCTGCTCTCCATCGACCTCGATGCGTCCACCAACGATCGTGCACTGACGCTGCCCACGCTGACATCCGAGGACTGGGGCGGCATCACCGGCTCGGCCGACGCCGACATGGCCCTGCAGATTCCCGTGGCGGTGTCTTCCTACAGCTCCCACGGCATCGCCGCGAACATCGATCTGGTCGCCGAAGCCAACTACGTCTGCGTCGAGTCCGACACCACCAAATACGCCGCTCGCACCTATGAGACGGACATCGGCTGCTTCACCGACGGCAGCTGCGACAGCGTCGAGGTCGTGCAAGAGACCCGCAAGGAAAGCGCGCTCGCGGATGTTTGGTACGACTACCACCGCACGTACCGGACCGTTGAGCTCGACGACGGTCGTCAGGCCATGTTCGCGCGCGGATGGACGGACCAGGTCTGGTTTACCGACAACGGCAACGGCAGCTGGGACCAGTCCTATGGCCTCGATCTGTGGCTCGAAGATGCCGATGACCCGTCGCGCACCCTGCGCTTCACCGGCAACTGGTCGTCTGTGACCCTCAGCGCCATTGGTGATGACCTGTGGGCGACGCTGGTCAAGAACGGCACGGACGAGGCATTCGCCAACGCCGACGACTGGATCGCCGGTGGCGAGGACTGCAAGGTCGACCGCGACCGCGAGAACGACCGTCCCTAGGCAGCGGCGGCGTACGGCCCCAAGCTGCGAGCCTTGAGCTCGGCATCGACCGTTGCGCGGTAGCTGTGGTTGCGGAACAGCGCCATGATGACCGTGCCCCAGTAGCCATAGGGCATCTTCGGGCTCTCGTCGAAGTGCCGCAGTGCCTGGTATGGCCGGGCGGCGTGGGCGTGGTGGTCCGCGTGCCGGGACAGGCCGACGAGGGTGTAGTAGGTGAACCACGACTCGGTGTCCCAGCTGTCGACGGTCGACACGCGCTTTGCCCGGCGCCGCAGTCCCCAGTGTTCGACGTAGTTCACCGACTCGAGCAGCAGCACCGCCAAGGCCGCTTGCAGCACGAACGCGAACAGCGGAACCGGACCCAGCAGCATGGCGATGGCGGCAGCAGTGCCCCAGCCGAGGGCCAGGCCCTGCACCACCCGACTGCGAAGCAAGCGACGGTCGGTCAGGGGCATATCGGCGTCCCCGAGGCGCTTGGTCTCGAGGCGCCAGGCGCTGTTGAACTGTCCCGGTACGGTGCGTCGGAAGAACTGGCCGATTGTCTCGCCATAGCGTGCTGTGGCCGGGTCGTCCTCGGTACCGATCCGGCGATGATGGCCGCGGATGTGCTCGGTAAAGAAGTGCTCGTACAGGACCGATGCCATCAAGATGCGGCCCATCGAACGGAAGTGCTTCTGTGGGCGATGGATCAGCTCGTGTCCGACCACGATGGCTGAATAGGCGCTGTTTGCGCCCACCAGGAAGATCGCGGCATGGGTGTCCAGGCTGAAGAACCCGCCGCGCAGCACGTGGGGCATCAGCAGCGCGAGATTGAACATCTGCAGGCCAAAGGCGGCGTACAGCACCAGGTCATGGGCGGAGTCTGGCAGGGCTCGGGTGGGCTGCGTGCGCTCTGGCCCCGAGGTCATGGTCATGATGCCCGCGTTGGTGATCACGCCCCCGCTTCGCCGATCGGTCACCGGAATCCGGTTGAAATTAAGGACGCCCACTTCGTTCCGAACCTTTTCGGGCAGTTCACTCAAAGCGAGTTCTCCGTAGGCCTCCTCCAGAAGCGAGGACCGATAGGTGAAGTCTGAATCAATCAACTGGGTGATCGGCCTGTTCTCGATGAGCACCGTCTCGAAGATCAGCAGCGGTTCGACCATCATGTGCATGCTATCCCGATTGGGCGTTGATGAAATGATCCGCTCCAACTGCAACCATTGGGCCGGAAAGCTGTCACAAAAACGCTTTAGGCGTTGATCCCGGATCATCCGTTCAAATTCAGTGGTCAACACTTCGGAGTCACTCAATCGACCGTCCGCGGCGAGCTCCAGGAGGGCCCCATCGGGAAGGCTTCCCCATAAAAACCAGGAGAGGCGATTGGCCAGC
>CAYYHT010000250.1:0-9714 GCA_964471355.1 uncultured Enterobacteriaceae bacterium | reverse complement strand
ATCCATGGAGCGGTCACATTGCCTTCCCCGGCGGAAAGCGCGAGCCGTCCGACGTTGATGACCGTGCGGCCGCCGTCCGCGAGGCCAACGAAGAGCTCGGCCTGCGGCTCGACGAGGCACGCTTCTTGGGTGCAATGGACGAAGTGCCGACCGTCAAAGGCCTGCCTCCGATGATCATCCGGCCGTTCGGCTTCCTGTTGGATCGGGAGCCAGACCTGACCCCCAACCGCGAGGTTCATTCGGTCCATCGGCTGAGTGTCGACAGCCTGCTGGCCGGAGTCGGCCGCACAGAATTCACGCTGCCATGGCGGGATCAATCCGTACAGATGGCAGCCGTGGAGTTCGATGGACTGCGGCTATGGGGACTGACATTGCGGGTGGTCGACGAGGTGCTCGACCGACTCGACGGTCGCGGCAGAGGACTGGACCGACCGCGGTCGGGATGACAGCGGGTACAGTGGGCCATGCTGCTGTTGATTGCCGCCCTCGCCCACGCCGAGCTGCCCGCCCCCTGCGGCACGGCAGCCCTGCACCACCAGCGTGAACGGCCGGGACGGGTCGCCTACCCAACCCCCCCGCCAGACCACAAACCCACCCGCGACGCCATCAGCCAGACCTGGCCCCACATGCTCGAGACCGAGAACTTCGCCATCAAGTGGGGCAACCAGGGTGACATCAGCCAAGCGGATGCACAGGTCCTGGCTGACGCTTTCGAGACGGCATGGGCCCTCGAGATCGACGACATGGGCTTTCCCGAGCCCGTCGGCGCCAGCGAATACCGCTTCAACGTCTACATCGGCGACACCGACCTGCTGATTCCGTCGGCCAACGGCAACGCCGGCTACTTTTGGTACGACGAAGAGGGCTGGCCGATGGTGGTGATGGGCGCTGACACCAGCCGCAGGCGCGGCTCAGCCGAAGTGACGGCCGCCCATGAGTTCCTGCATGCGCTCCAGGCATCGGTGAACACCTACCAATACGACGGGGCTGGGGACTGGTGGTTCGAAGCCACCGCCTCGTGGGTCGAAGAGGAGGCCTTTCCAGAGAATAGCGAGAGCGCCGGACTGTTCTTTGGCTTTGCGTTCTTGCCCGAGGTGCCGGTGAACTACTTCAGCTACCCCAGCAGCGGTGCTGTCGATGAGTTCCACCAGTACGGCGCCTTTGTGTTTCCCCGCTACATCGGCGATACCTACGGCCGCCAGATCATCGTCGACAGCTGGCTCAGGGCGGACTTTGATACCCGCCCACTCAACGAGCTGAACCGCCTGCTCGATGACGACATCTCCGACGTCTTCTTCGCCTTCGCCGACACCAACGCGACCTGGGACTACGACAAGGGCGAGCACTACAAGGAGTCGCTCGAAATCTACGACTACCTCGACAACCACCGGCCCAGCGGCCGCCTGGACATCGATGGAGGGTGGGTGGAGCCCGTGGACTTCTGGCCCGAGACCTACGGCGCCAACTACTGGGAGATCGAACCCACCGACCTGCCCGCGCGCTTCGACATCAGCGGTGATTCCGGCCCCACCTGGCACGCGTCGATCGTGACCCGAACCGGCGACAGCCGCGAAATCTACGACCTCGACGCCAGCAGTGGATTCGGCCTGGCGGACGTGTCGGGCTTGGACACGGTGGACGAGGCGTGGATGGTTATCGCCGCCGCCGACACCACCGACCGGGATGCGGGCTGGAGCTATCCGTACGAGGTTCGCATGCGCGAGCAGCCAGAGGGCATCGGCGTGTGCGGGTGCTCTTCAGGCAGCTCTGGTGGACCGTGGCTGCTGATCGCGGCGTTGCTGCTCAGCCGTCGGAGAGCCAGCCAGCCACTTCGACAGCAAAGTAGGTCAGCACCATATCGGCGCCCGCACGCTTAAAGCTGACCAGGGACTCGAGCACGGCCTTGCGCTCGTCGAGCCAGCCGTTTTGTCCCGCGGCCTTGAGCATCGCGTATTCACCGCTGACTTGGTAGACCGCAGTCGGGCGTTGAAACTCCTGTTTCACCCGCCACAGGACATCGAGGTAGGGCATGCCCGGCTTGACCATGACGATGTCGGCTCCCTCGGCCAGGTCGTGCAAGACCTCGTGCAGGGCCTCGTCCCCGTTGGCTGGGTCCATCTGGTAGGTGTTCTTGTCGCCGCCGCCACGAGGAGCACTGTCGAGTGCGTCGCGGAAGGGCCCATAGAAGCAGCTGGCGTACTTGGCGCTGTAGGCCATGATCAGGACGTCGTCGTGGTTTCCCTCGTCGAGGTGGTCGCGAATCTCGCCGACGCGCCCGTCCATCATGTCGCTGGGGGCCACGATGTCCGAGCCAGCACGTGCGTGGCAAGCGGCTTGGCGAATGAGCGCCTCGATGGTCGCATCGTTGGCAATCTCGCCGTCGATGACGATGCCGTCCTGGCCCAAGATGCTGTAGGGGTCGAGGGCCACATCGGTGATGACCAGCAGTTCAGGCGCGATGGTCTTGAGGCGCCGGACTGCACGCGGCACCAAGCCATCGTCATCCCAAGCCGCTCGACAGGACTCGTCCTTGAGAGCATCGTCGATCATCGGGAACAGTGCAATCGCTCGCACACCAGCCTCGAAAGCGGATGCGCCATAGTCGACCAGCGCATCCAGCGACATGCGGCTCTGGCCGGGCATTGAGGAGATGGGCTGAGCCGCTCCTCCGCCATCAAAGAAGAACACCGGCTGAATCAGGTCCTCGGCACGCACGTGATTCTCGCGGACCAGATCGCGCACAGAGCTGCGGGTCCGGAGTCGGCGGGCACGTACGCGGGGGTAGCGGGAATGAGCTCGGGGCATCGGCTGGGTCCTCGGGCTCCCCCGATAACGCAAACGACACCCCAAACCGCTCAAAGGAGCCGGCACTACTGGCGTTCGGTGCCCCGTCTGAGCTTCTTGACCTGCCCGATCAACAGTCACTCAAGTCCCAAAGGGGGGCGGGATCGGTCCAAACTTGAACATCAGAGGGAGCCCGAGTCCGCCACCGGCAACCCCCGTGAGCCCGGCTGTCTGCCCGTTCCAGTTGATGATGCCGATGGCTCCGAACCCGGTTTTGCAACGACCGATGACGAACCGCAACAGGTCGAGGGGGGTCGGCGTACCTATGATGAACGAGGAGGACCGGATTGACCGCACCCTACATTCCACTGGCAGACTTCGCGGCCACTTGGGCCGAGCGGAGTGATGAGCGACCGGACTACGCCACTCCCGATGGGCCACCCGTCCACCTCGGCGAAGAGCTCGGTCTGCGCCATCGCCTCGATGACCTGCTGGACACTGTCGTGGCCCTTCAGCGTGCCGACTGGCTGCAGGACAGCGTCTATCTAGGCCCGCGCTCCATGCCCGAGGTCTATGGAGAACTGCTGCACGCGGCTCGCACCCTGCAGATTGCGGTTCCGCCAGCAGTCGTCGGGCCGTGTGGAGGCTCCACCCAAGGCACATTCGGCACCGATGCGCGCGCCTACCTGCGCGTCTCGAGCTTCTTTATGACTGGAGCCAAGCCGGCCCAGCGTCAGTTCGTGCTGGGCCGCCTGTGCGGCCACATCGACGCTCACCAAGTGACCTGGGGCACGCTGTACGCCCTGTTGGTCGACCACAACGGGGTGCGCCGCCTGGCCACCCGCGCAATTGGACCCGCGCTGGAGTTCATTCTGGCCCCGTTGAGCGTGGGCGCACGACTGGCGCTGTCCCGCTGGCATCGCTCCGCTGAAATCACCGCAGATCGCGCAGGACTCTTGTGTTGTGGCGACCTCGACGCCGCCGGCCTCGCTCTGCTGCGGCTGTCTCTGGGGGTCAAGCCGGGCCTGTCCCCCGAGGAGTACCTGGAACAGGCCAAGAATCGGCGCGGAGAAGACACCCCAGGCGCCTGGGCCGAGGTCCTCTCTGGACAGCCGTGGACGCACAAGCGCATGAAGGCCCTGGAGCTCTTCGCACGGTCCCAGCCATGGGTCGATGCCGGACATGAGCCGGTCGGCGATGGCGACGTCGTGTCTTCCGAAGAGCTGCATCGCCTGACCACCAACTTGCTGCAGGTGGGCTGATGCAGCGCGCCATCGAACAAGCACTGAATGCAACTGGAGAGGCCAGCGCCGCCGCGACATGGCGGGCCGTCTGCCGCGTTCTGTCGGGTCCACTCTTTGCGGCCGTCGCCGCACGCCGAATCGACGCCGCAGACCGCCTGTCTCGCAAGCTCGAAGCCGACGGCACCCGCACCGCCGTGGTCGGACTGGCCGACGGCTCGGACCTGGGCTTCGAAGAGCCTGTGCTGGCCTGCCATGTGCTCATCTTCCCGACTCCCTTCACGGGCGCACTCGGAGCCGAGGAGCGGGCAGCCATCGAGCGCCTGACACCGTTGGCTCCAAGCAGCCGTGCGGTCGTGCTGACCGGCGAAGAGCTCCTTGCCCGCGTCTCGGACACCCCGGAAAAAGAGGCGGCCGATGTACGCACTCGGGTTCGGGCGCTGCTGCCAGAGGACTGGGCGCTGCTCGACGAAGACGAGCTTCCAGGCTGGCTCAAGGCACGCCAGGACGAGCTGGTGGATCTGGCCAGTGCACGCCGCACCGAGGTCGCCAGCTTCTTGATGGCCGATGTGCGAACGCGGACGACTGCGGCCATGGCCACCATGAAGGAGGATCTGGCCAAGGTCGATGCGCTGCTCGCCGACGAAGACGAGCAGCTGGCGTCTGTGCAGAAGCACGGGGACCGCATCGCCAGCCACATGCTCTCGGCCATGCGAAACGAGACCGAGCAGCTCTTGATCGACCTGCGGGCGTTCTTGGTTCAGCTCGAGAAGGACCTTCCTGCCGAGCTCGAGTCGATTCCCGACGTCTCGGTGGTGCGCCACACCCTGCCCCACTGGCTGAACCACGTGGTCGAGCAATGGGTGAGCGCGCGGCTGGCCGAGTGGCGACTGGCGGTGCTCACCGACCTTGAGGGCCTGCGACTCGAGGACAGCGAGGCGGATCATGCGGACCTGCTGGCGCCCGCCTTGTATGCGGCACCACTGCGCGACGACAGCGGATGGACCCGACGATTGGTCGTGAGCGCAGCCGTCGGCGGGGGCGCGGCGATGTTCCTGGTGGGCCTGTGGATTCCCGCCGCCATCGCCATGACCGGCGGCGTTCTGTGGCAGACCCTGAGTGGGCGAGGCAGTGATGCCGCCACCCGTGAGCGTCTGGCCGAGAGAGCCATCGCCGCGCTGAGGGCGATGGGTCGAGACGCAGAGCGACTGCTGCGCGAACAGCTCGACCAGATCGGAGCCGAGCTCGAGAACCTGGGCAATGAACGCGCAACGGCGCTGGGAAGCAGCCGCGCAGATCTGCGCGCGGAACTCGAGGAACGAGGCAGCTGGCAGCGCTCCAGGCTGGCCGACAAGCAGCGCATCAGCGATGATTTGGCCACCAAGATCGGAGACATTCTGGGGTGAGCTCACCGCTTCACGAGTTTGCACGGCGTCGTCACGAGGCCGGAGAGGTTCTCGAACGCCTAGCCACGGCGGTTTCAGCGCTGGGCGGAGACACCGGTCACTCGGTGCCCCAGCTTCGCGCCGGTGCCGAGAGAGCACGTTCGGGACGCTTCCACGTGCTGCTTCTCGGCTGCTTCTCGTCAGGCAAGTCGACGCTGCTCAATGCCCTCATGGGCCAGCCCGTCTTGCCGGTCAAAGTGAACCCATGCACGGCAATCCTGACCGAGCTGGTCTATGCCGATCAGCCCAGCGTCCAGGTGCGCTTCAACGATGGGCAAGACCCCGCAGACCTGAGCCTGGACGGCTTTTTAGAGCAATACCAGCTGTCGACCGCCGAGCTGTCCGAGGCCGGAGTCGAAGCCTCGGATCGATTCGGCAACGTGGACCGCGCGGTGGTCTCGTACCCGCTGCCGCTGTTGCAGGATGGCGTGGTTCTGCTGGACACCCCGGGTCTGGACGATGATCCCTCTCGAACGGCGCGCACGCTGTCGACCCTGCCCGATGCCGACGCCGTCATCGTGGTGCTGAACGCCACGCGCTTCCTGACCGAGCTCGAGCGCCGCACCCTTCGGTCCGAGCTGCACCCGCTGGGGCTCACCAACCTGTTCTTTCCGACGACCATGGTCGACCTGCTCGATGCCCTGACCGACCACCCAGAGCGCGAGCTGGCGGATCTGGTGACCCGAGGGCGAGAGGTGTTGGGCCCGCTGTGCGAATCCGACGGCACCGACCGCTTTGACGAGCGCTTCTTTCCGCTCGATGCCCGTGGCGCGTTGCTGTCACGCTGGGACCGAAAGACCGGCGAACGACGCGATCCCCCGGACGCCGCCGCCCTCAAACAGAGCGGCATCGAGCCTTTCGAGCACGCACTCGAGAGCTTTCTGGTCAATGAACGGGGCCGCGCACAGATGGAGCACCTGGTCGGAGTCGCGGTTCGGACCCGAGACGAGCTCGACCGGCAGGCGCAGCTCGACCGAGCCACGGCCGACGCATCGGTGGACGAGCTTCGAGAGAGAATCGCAGCCCTCGAACCGCAGTTCGCCGAGCTCGAGACCATCGCGCGCCGTGTGGGCCAGGCCGTCGATGCGTCGATCGCAAGGCTGCAGCAACTGGTCTGGCAAGACCTGCGCGACTTCCTGGCTCGCACTGAAGAGCAGCTTCCCGACGCCCTCGAGGGCTTTGATCTGGGCGGCCTTGCTGGAGTGAGCCTGCTGACCCCTGCGGGCCGAGAACGCGTCGAGATCGAGCTGCGCGAAGAGCTCGAAGCGTGGCTGGCCACCCGTGCTGCTGGCTGGCAGAAGACACTGCGCGCCCGCCTTGAGCGCTCACTACAAGATCTGCACGACGAGATCGTGGCCGAGACCGGTGACTTCGACGCCGTCGTCGATGGCATCGTCGCGGACTTCGCCGGCGGTGCGGTTGTGCTTCCCAAGACCAACACCGAACAGGACGTCGACCCAGGCGAGCGTTGGTTCTCGGTGGCCATGGGGGCGGTCCTGCTCTCCCCAGGTGCTGTCGCAGCCGGCTGGAGTCAGGGCTACGAAGGGGCCATGAAGGGGCTCGTCAGTCGCCTCGGTGTTCGCCTGGCTGTGGTGGCTCTGGGTGCCTTGCTGGGACCGATTGGCTGGGCAGGCATCCTTCTGTATGTGCTCTCCGATGCCGCACTGCTGATGACCACGGGCGGGGGACAGCTGCGGCGCGCAAAGGCCGAGGTCGCCAGGAACTTACAGGGCAAGCTGGTCGCACAGGCCGATGCCCAGCGCGAAGAGGTCCTGGCCAACGTCGCTGAGGGCATGGCCCCGCTTCGGGCCGCTCTGGTCGGAGCCGCCGCATCCGAGGCCACCGAGCTCAAGAGCCTGCTGCAGCGAACCATCGCCGAGCGCGAGTCCGCCGCAGTCAGCGCTGCAGAACGCGCTACAGCGTGGGAGTCAGCGCTCGAGACCGTGGTCGCCGGTGTCGCCGAGCTCAAGGCCCTCGCAAAGCTGTGATCGACGCAGCCCGCAAGGCACTCGACGCGGTGCGCGCCGCCGAGCTGGATGACACCTCTCTCAGCGCCGCCATCGATGCGTGGGACGAAGCTTGGCGCGTGGTCGTCATTGGCCGAGTCAGTGCGGGAAAGACCAGTCTGGTGAACACCCTGACCGGCTCCGAGCGGCCGACTGGCCTCGGAGGCGTCACCCGCTACGCCGAGGAGGTCCCGCATGAACAGGTGGTGTTCGTGGACACCTCTGGCATCGACGGTGCAGCCCTGGCCATCGCCCGACTGACTCCCCATCTGGCCACTGCCGATCTGGCCCTGTGGGTCGTCGATGGACTTCAGCCCGTCACCGACACCGAGCGGCGCGTCATCGGCGCCGCCCTGCCCCATGGCACGACCCTCGACATCATCGTCAGCAAGCTCGACATTGTCGGGGACGAATCCGACGAGGTCATCGAGCGGGTGACCGCGCTCACGACAGCGTGGCAGCCGCGCTCCATCCAGGCCGGGAACCCGCGACGAGGCGCCGTGCAGGCAAGACCGGACTGGACAGCGGGGAGCGCCGACTCCAATCGACGACGCCGGGCCCTCACCGAAGCCCTCAAGGGGCTGGCCGACCGACTCGAGCTCGACGACACTGCTGTGGTGCTCAAGGAGCTCTCCGACCGCTGGCGGTCAACCGTCCGCAACGCCCAGCAGTCCGTCGTCATCGACATTGAGAGCGGAGAGATCGCCTTCAAGCCGGCAGCTCTGCGGGCTCTCGCTCGCACGTTGGCACCCGCACAGGCTTCGTTTGTGGCCAACCTGCCCGCACTGCCGGGTCGTCCGGCATTGCCCAAGCTTCATCCACCGGACCGGGACGTCCTGACTGCGTTGGTCGACGGCTTGGGAGGACAGGAATCGGCACGCAAGGCGGTTCGAGCGACGGCTGCAGACATGCTCATGGAGGGCATGGTTGCGCTGCAGGAGTGGGTGCAAGGCGCCTCGGACCCCCGCCTGCAGACAGCCCGTCAGGCGGTCGCAAATGCCGCGTCTATTCGGGCGGAGTCGCCGTAAACTCGGGAGTCTCAGAGGGTGGCTCGTAGCCCCCCTCGACAGCGAGCTGTAGCCATCGGCAGGACCGCTCATCTCGGCTGCGGCAGGCTTCGCGCAGCAGGCCGAGACTGCGGTCGAGGTCGGGCTCGCCGCCTTGGCCGGTCTGCAGCATGCGCCCCAGTGTGCCGCACGCCAGCTGATCGCCCGTCTGGCAGGCCTTGTCGAACAGGCCCCGGGCTAGCGACGCGTCTTTGGTGAACATGCCCAGTCGATTGCAGGCATTCGCCTCGCCCAGCTCGCAGCGCACGGTCAGCCCGTCCACAACGGCTTTGCTGGTCTTGGGCACGCTCTCGTCAGCGAGCTCGGTGCTGCGGTTGTGGGCGACCGTCAGCTTGAGCCAGAGGTTGCAGCTGGGGGCATATCCAGCATCGCAGCTAAAGGTAGCGAGCTGTCTGGCCCGCTGGCCATTGGCATCGACCCCCGTCCCGTCGCGGTAGTAGCCAGCCAAGTGGTAGCAGGCCCCGAGGTCTCCGGACTCGCAGCCGGTCTGCACCATGATGGCGCCCAGTTCGGCGTTGGTCTCGACACCATTGCCGGCCACATAGACGGTGCCGAGGGTGGCACAGGCGAGTCCGTTGCCTGTCTCGCATGACCGCCCCAGCAGCTCGACTGCGCGCTCGGCGTTGGCCATCTTTGAGCCGGGACGTGGAATCAGCAGCCCGGCCAGCAAGTTGCAAGCTCGCTCGCTGCCCTGGGCACAGGGGTCTTCGAGCAGCTCGACGGCCTTGGGTCGGTTGATGGTGACTCCCGACGCGGTGGAGTAGGCCTCGCCAAGGGACGTGCAGCCCTTGAGATCACCGCCTTTGCAGCTGACCTTGAGCAGCGCGACGGCGTCCTCAGCACTGTGCTTGGTCGAACCACCGCGCATGTATCGATCGGCCAGAGCCGTACAAGAAGGCATGTAGCCCCGGTCGCAGTTCCGATTCAACACGTCGAGCGCCGACGAAGCGTCCTCGGGAGTGCCGCCTGGCATGAGGTGAAACTCGCCTCTGCGGTGACAGGCCACCAGCAAGCCGCCGTCACAGGCTTGGCTCCAGCGGGCTCGGCCCTTGGCGGTGCTGCCTGGCACCCCTTCGCCCAACAAGATGAGCTCGCCAAGGTAGTAGCAGCCCCACATCTCCCCGTCGTCGCAGGCGCGTTCTAGCAAGCTCAAACCGCGCTCTGCACTGCC
>CAYYHT010000249.1:0-9719 GCA_964471355.1 uncultured Enterobacteriaceae bacterium | reverse complement strand
GCCGACAAACGAATCGCATCGAGCTCATCGGGGGTCATGGCAGCCCAAAGCCGGCTTGCACAAAGGCCGCGAGTCCCGCTTCGGTCTGAAGCCAAGCATAGAGGTCATCGCCCGAGTCGTTCAGTACGTACAGCGGGTAGGTCGGCGCCTCTCCCCAGAACAGGTCGCGTCGAAACTCGAAGTCCTGGTGCACAAGGTCCGTTCGATAGGCGACGCCGCGAGGGCAGAGCCCCTGGGACACCAGCATGGGAATGGACGGGGCATCTTTGGCGTACCGCAGGCGCGGTTGCACCTGGTCCCACGCGTTGGACCACTGCCAGTGATCCCGGGCGTACTGCCCAGCCGGCACAAAGCCCGGGTCACCAATGACAATGCAGCTGTCCTCTTCAACGAGCCGGTCGCCGAACAGAACGAGGGTGTTGGTGAGCAGCTGTTTGTGGTGCTTGCGGCCCGCTTGCGGTCGAGCCAACAGCAGAATGTCCACGTCCATGCCCAGTTGCATCTGCTTTAGCAGAGTCCCGGACGCTGCACTGTGCACGCGCGCATCGCCGCCCCACCGACTCACAGCGTCTTCCATCGCCGGCCCGGTGCTGGCTGCGGCAAAGACCGTTACCGGATCGGACCCTGAACACCCGATGAGGCACACGCTGACGCAGCTGACCACGCAGTCCCGGAACTGGGCCATGATCGCCCACCTCGCGGGGGCTGGCTGCGAGTTCTTCTTGCCGTGGCTCGGATTCATCGGTCCCGCAATGGTCTGGATGGCCAATAGACATGACCGAGACGTCGTCTATCACGCTCGGCAGGCGATGTTCTTTCAGCTGGCCACCAGCGCTCTGTGCTGGACGCTGACCATCTCAGGCGGCCTGTTTTCGTGCTTTGGCCTTGGCTTTTTGATCTGGGCGGCCGAGTTCCCGGTGTGGCTGATGGCATGGACCATCCCCATGTACGGCGCCATGCGGGTGAGCAATGGCGAGGACTTCAAGTACCCGCTCATCGGCAGCATGGTTCGCAAAGAGCCGCCAATGTTGGATGGCCGTGAATGAACCAGTTCATGCTCGCCCTGGCGCTCGGCAAGGTTGTCCACGGCCTATTGGTCTCCGTCGTCACCGTGGCGCTGGGCACCCATGGCTTGGCCAAGGCTCTCAAGCTCGGTCCGGTCAGCGACAGCCTCGCTCAGGGAAATCATGCGGTGGCCGTGCTCTACGTCGGGTCCATCGGTTCGCTCGCCCTGCTCGCACGGCACTCGGTCACCGCCCCCTTCGTCGCCCTGGACCTGATGCTGCACACCCAAGAGACCAGCTGGCTGCTGTTCATGTGGTTTGCCATCTACGCAACGGTGCATGTTGGACTGGCGCTGTTTATCGGCGCCGCCGCCATCGGCACGGCCGTCTTGGTGTTCAACGCACTCACCCGCCGCGTCGACGAGCTGCAGCTCATTCGCGAAGGTAAGCTGGCTCCAGCACTCGTCTTGGCCGCTGTGATGGTGGCGACCGCGTGCCTGCTGGCGCCCGGACTTGCCTCAGCCCTCGACGCGCTGCTGCCCATGCCCGCACTGGGTCGCTACGTCCTGCCCATATGAGGGCGGCTGTCGCCGCCAGCCTGTTGCTGTCCGGGTGTTGCTGCTGCTTGCCTCCCCTGCCCTCGACTCCTCGCGACACAGGCATGTCCTGGACACCTGACCCCACTCCCGAGCCCACGCCAACGGACAACCCGGCTCCCGCACCACCGCCAAAGCCGAAGTACGTGGACTTGGGCACCGCGTCCTACCCGGACGACGCGCCCTTCGACAAGCGCCGCCTGCACGCATGGAAGATCAAGCAGTTCAAGCCGCAGCGTCATCTGTTGAGCTACGCGCTGGGCCCCGAAGCGGGTGCGGCGGTCGAGACCGACTTCGAGCAGCTGGGCCGAGACTGGAAATATCGCCGCATCAGCAGCAGTCGGCACGAGTGGGTCTATCCAGCCGGATGCGCGGGAATCGACTGCGTGTACGACCGCCTGCACACGCTGACCAACGAAGAAATCGCCCCCCTTGCCGCACGATTCAGAAAACGCGCTGATGCCGAGAGGCTCACCACCGACGAGCTGCTGTTGCTGGTCACCACGTTCGTCCAGGACATCCCCTATAAGCTGCCTCCGGATACCGCTCCGTTCGGCCTTGAGACGCCAACAGCCGTCGCCTACAAGCGCCGCGGAGACTGCGATGGCAAGTCGTTGCTGCTCGTGATGCTGCTCGAGGAGCTGGGATTCGAGGCCATCTTGCTGGTGTCCGAGATTCACGCCCACGCGTTCGTCGGCGTGGTCGCGCGCTCAGCCCATGGCACCTTCGACTGGAATGGTCGACGCTACGCCCCCATCGAGACCACGGCTCGACTGCCCATTGGCTACCTAGCACCCCGCATGAAGACGCCTTGGGACTGGAAAGTGGCCCACTGACCGTGAGCCGCTAGCGGCCTATTCGCTGGTCACTGTCAGCGGCCCGGCGACATTGTCGGTTTCGTCGGTCTCGACGATTTCGTTGAGCGAGTCGATGAGAATCCAGCTCTTGCAAGCGGCGCAGGTTGTATCGAGCAGGAAGTCCACCTGTTCGGTGCCGCCGGCCGCCAATCCCGTGACCTTCTTGTACTCGTCGCCGTTGCTGGGGGTGGTCGGCTCGCTCGGTTGGTCGAGGTAGACATCAACCCAGAAGTCGCCCACGTCTTCGCCGCCGGCGTTGTAGATGTCGATGGCGTAGTACAGCGAGATCGGGTCGGTGATGACGTCGAAATAGGCCACGGTCAGGTTCGGGCCTGCAGGAGCGGCGGCTGAGATTGTGAACGCGGCGCCCAAGCCATTGTTGCTCTCATCGGACTCGGCGACGCTGTTGTCGGCATCGACTTGAACATAGAAGTCGTGGGCCCCCTCGCTCACGTCAAACTGGAAGCCAATCTCGGCTTCGCCGTTCGCGTCAACGTAGGGAATATTGCCGTAGTACGTACCGAAATCGCCGGCGACCGGAGTGGACGCGGGGTCGACATAGACATCGACCCAGGCCTCAGAAACGCCGACGTTGCCCTCGTTCTCGACGGTGATGGTCAGCGTGATTGAGTCCGCCGCGACCTCGCCTTCGATCTCTTTGATCTTGAGGTCGGGCTCTGCCGAACCCACCACAGTCACCGGAATGTCTTCGGACTTGGTGCCCTCCCACTCGGCGCGAATCGTGGTGCTGCCGGGGTTGGTGCCCTTGAGCAGCCCGCCAGACTCGAGTCGAGCGATGTGGCCGTCGCTGGTGACCCACTGCACCTGTGCGGACGCATCGGAGCGGTTGCCATCGGAGAATGCGGCCGTCGCGGTGAGCTGTGTGCTGCCGCCCATCTCGACGGTGATGTCTTTGGGCTCGACCGTGAGGCCCAACAGCTGAGCGTCAGTGACCTCGATCTTGACCTCGGGAGAGCGCACGCCGCCGACCTCGGCCCAGACCTTGGCGGTGCCGGTGGACACGCCAGTGATCAGCCCCTCATTGTCGAGGCCGTCGCTGACCTCGGCAACGCTCGCGTCACTGCTGCCCCACGTCGCCACGTGGGTCATGTCCGACGAGGAGCGATCGCCTCGAAGTCCCGTAGCCTTGAGCTGGATCGAGTCCCCTTGTGGAATCACGACCTTTTCAGGGGCCACCAAGATACCGATTAGATCGCCATCGGCGTCCGCATCGGTGTCGGTGTCGGTGTCGGTCTCGACAGGCGTGAGGGTGCTGCCACCATCACACGCGCCAAACAACCCAAGCAGAAGCGCAACAGATCCGAGTGTTGTCAGCCGGCTCATGTCTCGTCTCCTTGGGGCATCTTCAGACTACTCGCGATCGAAGTTTCCGACTGCCTTGATCACGTTTTCGTAGCTCATGTAGCCATTCTCGGAGCCGCCGCGGGGGGCTCCCATTGGATTGCTGTATGGAATCCAGGCGAAGTCCGGGTGGTCGTCATCCCAGGTGCCCTCGAGCACCTTGCCCTTGGAGTCGGTCGTGAGCGTGTAGCCCCACACCTTGTTCGGCAGGCTCTCGGGATTTTCGTTGTCGTCGTCGAGGTGCTCTTCGCCGACGCCGTCGGTGGTGAAGCGAACCGTCGCGACTACGTGGAAGGTGCGCTCGGTTGGAGCCTCGCTCTCGCTAGGCTTGACGACGACCTTGCCGACCAGGGACTCGTAGACGTCGGGCTTGATGCCCCAGTTGTCCTTGAGGTCTTCGACGGCCTGGTAGGCACCGAAGTACAGGCGCCATTCGTAAATCCACCATGCGGTGTCCTCGTCGACACCAAGCTTGTCTTGGAGCTCGGCCATGTCCGCGGTGTTGATGTTCACCATTGTGGAGGCTGCACCCTCGCCCGCAGGCGTGGTCTCTTCGACTTCGACATCAGCCCAGAAGGCGGGGTAGTTCCAGACGGCTTCATCCTTGGTGGTGTCGAAGACCATCGGAACCTGTTGATCGCGCAGGTAGAACTGGATCAGCTGGTGGAAGTGCTTGGGCGACAGGTCGTTGATGTCCTGCTCTTCGCCGTTGTAGCGCTCGCCGTAGAACCGGCTGTAGGTGCTGTAGTGGGTCTCGGTCAGCAGACCCTTGACGTCGCCGTGGGTCCAGACCATGTCGTGGCCCTTGATCTGAGTGGTGATCTCTTCGCGGGGCTCGTCAGTCAGGATGGCTGCAGCGGCCCAGCCGTTGCAGTGACCCCACCACGAGCCGCCTGCGGGGCTGTAGTGGTTGAGAATTTCCCATGCAGGCGCAAAGAAGGGGTTGCTGCTGGTGTTGCCGTCAGCCCACATCTGCAATGCGTACTTGTCGAGGGGGGACAGGTCATCGACGTCGTAGGACCAGTCGCCCTCGTGCCCGGGGTCTGAGCCGTGACCGGTGTGCACAACCTGAATGGTGCCGCTGCTGTCTTCGATGCTGGCCGCACCACCGTTCAGGTCAGAGAGCACGCCGTTGTAGAACGTGCTGATGGCATCGACCAACTCACCTTGCTTGGTGCGGTACTCGTCACGCGCCTCGGTGTACTCGGTGCTGTCCTTGTCGTCCATGTCGCGCATGGAGGAGGACAGGTTGTCCATGTCTGTCTTGATCGGGTCGACCGTCGGCTGAATCTCGTCGGAGATGGACGGCTTGTTGTTGGCACTGAAGATGAGGGCGCCTTCGGACTGACGCCACCAGGAACCGGCCCAGGGACGGTAGCCAACCGGAGCGCCGCCTTCCCAACCGCCGGCCATCGTGGCCTCGTCGAGCACGAGCGAATCGTCGAGGCTGATCTTGCTGGCAAGGGCCGCGCGGAAATCGTAGTCCTCAGGCGGATCGGGCAGCAGACCCGGGGTGCGACGGGAGTCAACCTCGTCGGCCGAGAGCAGGCGACCCTTGATGTCGTTGCCATCGGTGTAGGTCGGCCAAGGCTGGCCGTCTTCGTAGGTGCTGACGATGATGCCGCCGCCCACTTCGTCTTCGTAGGCGACGTCGACGACTCCGTCGTCACGCACGAAGCTCTCCATGACGCTGCCGTTCTCGAGCACCTTGGTCTCGTCGCGGTAGCCCGCCGAGAAGGGAGCGAGGTAGGTCGGTGCAGCTGTCAGCATGGACTGGGACAGCTCGCTGTAGGACTTGTCGAGGTTGCTGATGCTGAATGCCTGCTCGAGGCGCTCGCCATCGACATTCGAGAAGCTGATGATTGCAGCCAAGCGGTCACGGTCTGCGTTGAACACCATGTAGACGACGGGGTTGGCTTCGAGAAGCTCGGGGTCGTCATTGAGTGAGGTGTCGACATAGGCGCGCAGCACGGTCAGGCTGGCGACCTCGCGGCCGTTGCCAACCACTGCGTACTCGTACAGGTCGTCAGTCGCATCGGGAACGAAGTTGGATTCAACTGCCTGGAAGCTCCAGACGACCTCGTCGGACCAGTTCTCGGCGTGGGTATCGCCGATGATTCCGGCGGAATCGAAGTCGACCGAGGTCTCTTCGGTCTTGTTGTGCGTGGCCCGGTACTCGGTCGCGACGTGGAATTCGTCGCCCTGGCTCCAGTCGAGGGTCACCGCATCGTCGGGTGCAGAAATCTCATCGGGATTTCCGCCCTTGCAGGACGAGAGGATTGCGAGGGCTATCACCAGGGAAGCACGGGTTTGCATAGGGGTCACTCCATCAATTCGCGAATCATAAAGCGAAGGGCGACCGATGGTCGCCCTAAATGAAACAAGCGGCGATGAATTTCCGCCGCCTGTCTGGGATGTCTACTTGCGGTCGAGGCTGCCGAGCGACTCGACGACGTTGCCGTAGCTCAGGTAGCCGTTCTCGGAACCGTTGCGGGGGTAGCCCATCGGATTGCTGTATGGCACCCAAGCGAAGTCCGGGTGCTCTTCGTCGTCTTCCCAGACGCCATCGCCAATCACCACGCCGTCGGCGGAGGTCGTCAGCGTGTAGCGGTAGGTGTTCGTGAAGCCGTTGGGCTCTTCATTGCCCGCCGGGTCCATGTGCTCTTCGTCCACACCGTCGGTGCTGAACTTGACGGCCGCGACAACCTCGAAGGTGCGCTCGTTGCTGGCGTCCTGAACGATAATGAGAGCTGCGAGGTCATCGTAGGTTTTCTCGCCAATGCCCGACACGTTGGTGATGTCGCTGGTGGCCTGGAAGGGACCATTGAGCTCGCGGTACTGAATAATGCGGCCGGCGTATGCCTCGCCGATGCCCGGCAAGCTGTCCAGCTCGGCAAGGGTCGCCGTGTTGATGTTGATCAAGCTCGCGTCGAAGCCTTGGGTGGTCTCTTCGACTCGCACGTCGGCCCAGTAGGCCGGGTAGTTCCAGACCGGTGCTTTGGCCGTTGTGTCGAAGACCAGCGGGACCTGCTGGTCACGCAGCTCGAACTGGATGATCTGGTGGAAGTGCTTGGGCGTCAGGTCCTTGATGTCATCTTCTTCGTCGTTGTAGCGCGCGCCATAGAAGTTGCTGTAGGTGCTGTAGTGCGCCTCGGTGATCAGGCCCTTTTGGTCGCCGTGGGTGAAGGTCATGGTCTGACCCTTGACGGTGACGTCGACCGTCTCGCGCGGCTCGTCAGTCAGAATCGCGGCCGCGGCCCAGCCGTTGCAGTGACCCCACCATGAGCCGCCTGCTGGGCTGTAATGGTTGAGGATTTCCCAGCCCGGAGCGAACCACGGGTTGTTGCTGGTGTTGCCCTTGTCCCATTCGACGAGTGCGTACTTGTCGAGCGGAGACAGATCGTCCAGCTCAACGGTCCAGGCGGTGTCGTGACCGGGGTCTTCGGAGCCGTGTGCGTCGTGCACGAAGCTGGCGGTACCGCCCACATCTTCGACGCGGGCGTTGCCACCGTTGAGGTCACTGAGGATGCCGTTGTAGAAGGTCACGATGGCGTCGACGAGGTCCTTCTGCTTGGCCTGGTACTCGTCGCGCTTGGTCGTGTACTCGGTGCTGCTTTTGTCGTCGATGTCGCGCAGCTCGTTGGACAGGTTGTCCATGTCCGTCTTGATCGGGTCGACCGTCGACTTCAAGTGCGTCGACACCGTGTCGCCACCGTGCTGACTGAAGATCAGCTCGCCAGCGGACTGACGCCACCAGGAACCGGCCCAGGGGCGGTAGCCAACCGGTGCGCCGCCTTCCCAGCCGCCAGCCATGGTCGCCTCGTCGAGCGTCAGCGCCTTGTCGAGCTTGATCGTGGCCGACAGAGCATCGCGGAAGTTGTAGTCCTCGGGCGGGTCGGGCAAGAACATGCCGCGTCGCGCATCGACTTCGTCGGCCGAGAGCAAGCGGCTCTTGACGTCGTCTGCTTCGGTGTAGGTCGGCCAGGGCTGGCCGTCCTCGTAGGTGCTGATGACCAAACCGCCGCCGACTTCGTCGTCGTAGGTCACGTCGACCACGCCCGTGTCGCGGGTGTAGGACTCCATGACGCTGCCGTTCTCGAGAATCTTGGTCTCGTCGCGGTAGCCGGCCGAGAAGGGGGCCAAGTAGGTCGGAGCCGCCGTGACCATCGACTGGGACAGTGCCGAGTAGCTAGTGCCGAGCTCGTCCATCGAGATGGCCTGCTCGACGCGGTCGCCGTCGATGTTGCCGAACGAGATGATGGCTGCCAAGCGGTCGCGCTCGGCCAGGAAGACCAGGTACACAACCGGGTCGGCCTCGAGCAGTTCGGGGTCATCGTTGAGCGAGCTGTCGACGTAGGCGCGAAGCACGGTGAGCTCGGCGATGGTTCCGTCGGCGTTGACGGCGTACTCAAAGAGCTCGTCGGCAGCGTCCGGCACGAAGTTGGACTCGACAGCCTGGAAGCTCCAGACGACCTCGCCCGACCAGTTGTCGCTGTGGGTGTCACCGATGACGGTGGTTCCGTCGAAGTTGACTGCCGTCTCTTCGGTCTTGTTGCTGGTTGCCCGGTATTCGGTGGCGACATGGAATTCGTCACCTTGCGACCACTCGAGGGTCACCGCGTCGTCGGGGAGGGACGGAGCGTCGCCGCCTCCGTTGCAAGCTGCGAGAAATGCCAACGTCAGGAGTGCAGGGCGCATCATCGTCCACCTCAATTTCAAATCAGAATATGCAATCGAACAAATCAGTTGCCTGAAAGAAACGCCTCCAGGCGAATCGCAGGTACCCTGATGTCCAGATCGCGTCAAGCGTCATCCGCGCGTATTGACCCACGGGGCCGCCTGTGGGTCAAGTTTAGGAGGCGGAATCCATTCCTAAGATCGTCGGCGGATTCCCAAGGCGATCAGAAAAATGGCCAAGAAGCCGGTTGATCCTGGGGCACTGCTGCACGAACCATTGCTGAAGATCGGCGTCACCTGCGCATCGGGACCGTCGAAGTCGTTGACGTCCAAGAAGTTCGGAATCAAGTCACCGTCGAGGTCTTCGATGCCCTCGTCCTCGTCTCGGACCCCGTCGCTGTCAGAGTCGTCGTCGAGGAAGTTGCGCACTTCGTCACTATCGGCGTCCGGATCAAAGCCCGGAGACTGCTCGAATTCGGTAGGAATGCCATCGTTGTCATCGTCGTCGTCAATGCGATCAGCCAGTCCGTCTTCGTCCGTGTCGCCGCCACGTTCCTCTTCGTCCGGCACCGAATCATCGTCCGAATCGAGGTCGCGGTAGTCAGCGACGCCATCTTCGTCACTGTCTACGTTGCCCTCTTCCCCGTCGTCGAAGCCATCGCCATCGCTGTCTGTGTCGACGTAGTCCGGGATGTTGTCGCCATCGGTATCGGGAATGTCCTCGGGCTCGTCGATGGTCCAATCGTAGTCATCGATCTCGTCTTCGGTGAGAATGCCGTCGCCATCGTCATCGTCATCGGCGAAGTTCGGAATGCCGTCGCCATCGCTGTCTAGCGGCTGGTTCGGATTGGTTCCGATCTCAACCGCATCTTCGACACCGTCGCCATCGCTGTCCGCGGACAAGGGGTCACTGCCGGCCAAGGCTTCGACCGCATCGTCGGCCCCGTCACCATCGGTGTCGGTGCCATCGGCATACCCGTCGCAGTCGTTGTCGATGCCGTCGCCGAGAATCTCGGGTGCACCGCCATAGACCGTCGCGTTGGTGTCGTCACAGTCGTCGCCGCCACAGCCGGGGCTGTTGCTGTCATGACCATCCGCATCGGCGTCGCACGAGTCGGTGCCGTCGCAGTCCTGGTCGATGCCATCGCCGGGGGTGTCGGGCGCACCGGGATAGGTGTTGACGTCGTCGTCATCGCAGTCATCGCCGCCATGACCGATGTCGT
>CAYYHT010000248.1:0-9722 GCA_964471355.1 uncultured Enterobacteriaceae bacterium | reverse complement strand
CAACTCACACTCATCATCAATGCGCGTTCCCAACACGCCTTTGCGCACATTGCACGAGAACACCAACGCCACTGACGGATCGCCAGCGGTCCGTTCAAGGGCCGCGGCCGCCGCACTCGGCACCTGTTCCAACAGCCGCTGACGCTCGACTTGGGCCAAGCGGACCTCCGAGCCCTCCGGCACCCCCGCACCGAATCGCACACTGCCGTCGGACTCGTCGTAGCCGACGGGCACGCGGATCATCTGGCCGCCATCCGGGTCCACCACCGCCAGTGGAAATTCGGAAGCCGGCAATGTGTGATGGCCCAGATAGTGGCGATAGAAGTCGAGGGCCGAGCGCTCGCCAATGCAGTGCACGGTCGATCCAGATGCCTTGGTGACCCTGCTTGTGTGGCCGACCGCCTTCCACGCATTGTTCACACTCAATCCAATGCCGACCGGCCCCGCGACCAGCAACACCGGCACCGCATCGCGAATCACCTGACCGCCGAACACCTGGTGGATTCGCCGCGTGACCGCTCCATGCCGCGACGCCGCACCACCGACAACGGGGCAGGCGATCTGCTCGCCGAGCGCGTCAACAACCCGATCGAGCCCCCGTCCATGGCCGTCCAGCAAGGCAATCGCGAGCGCCGGCTGAGCGCCGTTCAATGCGGCGTTCGCTTGGTGTACCGCGGCCCGCACTGCCTCCTCGGGCTGCTCGGAGGCATTCCGTCCAAGCCCGGCCGCAAACACAGCCACATCCGAGTGCAACAGCAACAGGCACAGCGAAAACTCGCTGAAGCCGAATGACGAGGACAGCTCTCCCGCCGATGTACAGCCAATGAGAGGCACATCAGGCACAAGCTCATTCATCGTCGCGGCCACCACTTGGGTGTCCATGTCCGCAGCCACAAACATCACAGCGGCGTCGATGCGCACGTCACCGAGATGAGCACACGCGGCGTTGAAGGCCGCTTCTGCCGCGCGGCGCCCATCGATGAAGTCGGACTGGCCAACGCCAGCCTTCATGGGCCTAAGGCTCCGTGGCGGCGTACAGCGCGCTGTTGCGGTAGTTCGACCACCACGCGGTGGCGCGCTTGAGGTGGGCGGGAATGGTGAGTTCCTTGCCAGCGAGTCGGGCCACAGTGGCGATCAAGTTCACGTCGAGCAGCGTCGGGCCGTCGGTGTCACCGCGCCTCTCAAGTCGCGCCTCAAGGTCTTCCATGCGCGCTGCGTGCGCCGCCCGAACCGTGTCATCGACCACGGTCGAGCCGCTCACGTAGAGCGCTTGGGTGCGAATCATGTCCAGGCGCATCTGAGCGCGCTCTTGGTGGGACTGCGGTGCGAGTGCCGGTCCGTCGAAGGCCTCGTCGAGGTAGGCCGTAATGACATCGGTCTCGCGCAGATGAAAGCCGCCGTGCACCAGCTTGGGGGAAGCGCGCTCGGGGTTGTTTTGCGCGACTCGCGCATCGGGCTCGGCTGCGTCGTAGGCAATCCAAGCGTAGGCAATGCCCTTTGCTTCCGCTGCCAGGCGCACTCGCCACGCGTAGGGGCAGGTCGATTGGCCGTGAATTTCGATGCTCGTTGCCATAAGGTCACTCCATGCTGGGCACCGGTCATACCACCATCGGAATGCCTAAAGATCTCCGTATTTCGCAGCCTTGTTCAGCCAGTCAAGCTCGTCGCGCAGGTGCCAGGGAAGCGTGGGATTGCTGGCCACACGACCGGCGAAGACAGCGATCTGCTCTCCGATGCACAGCCGCGTCAGGTACTCCTCGTCCTCGGAGCCGCCTGCCAAGTACTCGTAGTTCGTGTCGTAGGCGTACAAGGTCTTGCAGCTGCCACAGCGAAACCGCTCGTGCAGCCGCCCGCCGGTCGATGGGTACTCCGGAATGATGGCCCGGGCCGCTTGGGGCATCGGATGCACGGCGTGTGGGCCTGCAAAGGAGGTGGACTGGGCCTCGATCTTGGAGCACGAGGAGCACGCAGACACCCGAGCTGTATCCGCAGCGGTTTGCTCGGCGACCAGATCCCTGGCCGCAGCCAGACCGATCACCAGCTTCACGTAGTCGCCGCCGTGCAGCGAGGCCTTGGCCTCGGCCAGGTGCTCGAGCAACTGGCCTCGGATGTCCTGCTGGGTCATGAGCCACTCCAAACTGCGGTTTCGAAACGTTTCATTTCTGCGTCAGGGTGACACAGCGCTGCCCCAACCGTCGCTCCGGACCCGGTGAAATTCCGCCTTCGCATTGGGTTTTCATTTTCGGCGAATCTGGATCGTCGCTTGCAAGCTTGGAGGGCGACCCGTCTGCATGGGAGCTGTCTTGGCATCTGAATCACCCCACAGCAACTCCGCCTCAAAAGACGTGCACTCAGACTGGAAAGACGCTGACCTCATCGCGGGCCCCGACGTCGTCGTATCGGTGTCGAACGCCTTCATTGCCGCACAGTCCACAGGCCAGAGCGCCGACGCTGAGGTCATCGTGGTCGAGCCCCGCAGCTTCAGCTCCTCCAACTACCGCAACCTCGATGCAGTCTGCTTCATGGATGAGGAGGATGCCGACGAAGACACGAGCTGGATGGACAAGCTCGGCCCCAAGAACCAAGCACTGATGCCCTTTGACGAAGCGGTCACCGAGATCGACGTGGAATCCGCAGCGCACGACGAGCCCGACGAGGACGAGGACGACGAGTGGGACGAGGACGACGACACCGACGAGGTGCAGCGTGCGACCACATCAACCGCCGGGGCCAGCACCAAAGACTTGTATGACGAGTCGACAGACAAGCCGCCCGGGTTCGAAGACTACGACTACAGCAAGCCCACCGACTTCGACGAGAGCACCCTGAACTTGGCGCTGTACGTCGACGATGGGCCGGCAGCCGCCATGACCAACCGGCGCGGAGTCAGCTTCGGTGACATGTTCAAGTTCGGGGAACAGGACAGCAGTGAGACCGCGCCAGGCTTCGAGGACTACCTCGAGGAGTCCTTCTACATCATGGATGAGGCCGAGCACTCCTCGGCAGCTGAAGGCAGCTCCTTTACGCGGTTGCTGCAGGCCCTCAATCGATGGGCGGCCTGAAGTTCGCGTTGCCCAAAGCCGCGGCCAACCGCCGCACGTCATCGCCCAAGGAGTTCAGGTCAAAGGGCTTGAGGATGCAGCGCTCGCGATGCCGCTCGACGAATTCGCGCGCCTGCTCCGAGAACACGCCACCGGTGATGAACACGCACCGGTTGGCCATCTGCGGGAAGTCCCGTTCGAGTCTGCTGTACAGCTCCATGCCGCTCATCGCAGGGATCATGAGGTCGCACAGCACAAGATCGAAGCGCTCTCCGTCCTCAATCCACTGCAGAAGTTCGTGCGGATCGACAGTGGTCCGGGTCTCGACGCCCTCCAAAAGCAAATAGCGATCCATCGCTCTTAGCAGCATGGGTTCGTCGTCAACGATGGCCACAAGGAGCTTGCTGGACCCCTCACCGCCTTCGAGTCGCTGGCCACCGGACAGTGAGGGCTCCAACGTCGAGGGCGGCAAGCGGACCAGCAGCAGCGCGCCCTGCTCCCAGTTCTGAGCCACCACCTGTCCGTGGTGCGCCTGAACAATGCGTCGGCTGATGGCCAAGCCAAGCCCCGTGCCAGTGCCGTCCTCGGAGCTCGTATAGAAGGGGTCGAAGATGCGCTCGAGTTCCTCTGAAGGCAGGCCCCGGCCCGTATCGCGCACCTCGACATGCACTTCGTCATCGGCCCGGAACAAGCGCACCCGAATCTGATGGTCCGAGGCAGCCCCCTCGGGAATGGCTCGGGCCGCATTGATCAACAGGTTCAGCACGACCTGGCCCAGCTGCCCGCTGTGCCCATCCACGGTGCAGGCCTCATCGAGATCGAGCTCCACGGTGGCCTTGTGGCGCACCTCATGGGCGGATGTGCGAACAGCCCATTCAATGACCTCGGACAGCCTGACGCAGCGGCGCTCGGGCGCGTCATGGGACTTCGCCAGCGACTGCAGCTGCGCCACAATGGAGCGAATACGGTCTGCACCATCACGTGCCTCGCCTGCAATTTCGAGCAGGTTTGACCGATCGAGGGTCGACTCCGAATCCAGGCCCCGCACGATGTGGTCGATGTTCAGGAACAGGTAGGTGAGCGGGTTGTTGATCTCGTGGCCGACCCCCGCCGCCATTCGGCCCACCGTGACCATGCGATCGATCTGAGCGCGCTGGGTCTCGAGCTGCCGCTTCTCGGTGATGTCTCGAAACACGCCAATCACCCCTTCGACGCTGCCATCCTCGTGGCGGTGTGGCACCAAACTGCAGTCCCACACCCGCTCACCCGACGCCTCGCGCAGCACGCCCACGTCAGCGACGACTCCACCAGCCACACTCACCAGGGCAGCCCGCAGCGACTTTCGACTCGTCGCGCCAAGAGGTGTCAGGTCCGGCAGCTGCCGGCCCCGCGCCTCATCCTCTGCGAGCCCGGTCCAACGACGCATCGGCGAGCTCCACAGCAGCACCCGCCCCTCGGCGTCGAGGGCCACGATGCCGTCCTCGACCGACTCGAGAATCGAGCGGCTGATCTGGGATGCCATCAACGAGCGGGCCTCGGCGGAAGCCCGCCGAGTCTGCAGAAGCACCTGGGTGTCAGCCGCCTGGTCCAGCATGCGCACGTGCTCAAACGCGTGCCCGACCATCATCGACGTGGCAAAGAACACAAAACCCCAGTCCATCAGGTAGGCGACGGTGGGAAAGTCCACCAACACCAGGCCCATGTCATGCAGGGTCGGCACAAACCACAACCCCAAGCCAAGCGCGAACGGGATGCGCTCCGCCACATAGGGCCTGTGCCGCCACACCCGCTGCAGCGACCACCCATTGAGCACGATGCCGTACGCCATGAACGGCACCGTGAACGGGGTCTCTTCGGGCTGCGGATAGGGTCGATTGGCGAACAAGATCTCCTGAAACCGGACCTCATCGGGCACCACAAGCGGCGTAAACAGCACCACCGCCAAGATGACGAAGCCCGAGCCAATCCACCAGCGCCACCACCAGGGCCGGTAGTCCGTGACGAGCGCCGCGTAAAAGGCGATGGCGAGAATCATCACGGCGATCAGAGCGAACTCGATGCGCACCAGCTGGGGCACAAACTCGTGCGCGACCAAGTCGTAGTGAAAGGCTCCCAAGAAGGAGTACACGGCGGCACACAGGGCGATCAGCCCAATGACCAGATTGCGCACCCCGCCCACTCGCCGACGCGCAATGAGCAGCTCGAACGAGGCCACCAGCAGCGCGACCGTCGACACCGCAATGCCTCCGGTCGCCGCCAAGCTGTAGCTGTTCGGAATCATTGGCGGCCCGCTGCGGCGATCACGAACGAGAATCGACTGCCCTCGCCTACAGCACTTTCGAGTGCGATCTCTGAGTCGTGGGCACGCACGATCTGCACGCAGATCGACAAACCTAGGCCGGTGCCCTTGGGCTTACCCGTGAGCACATCGCTGGCCTGCTTGAACTTCTCGAAGACTGCGAGCTGGTCCGCAGGGGCAATACCGGCACCGGTGTCCACAACGGCAAAGCGGACCCCGCCGACGACCGGGTCGGCACTCAGCGTCACCGAGCCCTGTTCAGTGAACTTGTGGGCGTTGGAGAGGAAGTTCACCAACACCTGAACGAGCCGATGCCGGTCTCCCATGACCGCCTGCCCCCCCTCCGCCACGGTGACGTGCAAGGGCACTGCGCCGCCGTCAAATAGAGCCGAGACCGCTGCCGCACTCTGCTGGCACAGGTCGCTCACCTGCACGGGCTCCTTGCGGTACTCCATGCGGCCCGCCTCCATCTTGCTGATGTCGAGCACATCGTTGATGAGCGCGGTCAGTCGCTCGCCCTCACTGATGATGATGTCGATATTCCCGAGCACCTGTCCCGCCGTTCGCTGCGCTCTGGGGTCTTCTGCGGGCAGTGCCGGCACGATGCCTTTGTTCAGCTTGCCCTTGATGATCTTTGCGAAGCCGAGCACGGACGTCAGTGGCGTGCGCAATTCATGACTCGTCATTGAGATGAAGTCAGTCTTCATGCGATCGACTTCGCGCTGCAGTGTCACATCTCGCAGCACAGCCACCACACCTACTCCGTGACCATCTTCGGCGCGAACTCGAGTCGCCGCCACCTCGCCAACACGGTTGCCCGGCAGCACCACTTCTCGGCGCACGAAGCTCTCCTCGTCGTCTGACCAAGCCTTTTTGAGCGCGTCCAAAAGGTCCTGCGGAAGAGCGTTGGCTGCTGGTTGGCCGACCACATCGGCGTCGAGGCGGTACAGTTCGCGAAAGATGGGGTTGGTCACATCGACCGTGTTCCCGTCCGGGCCGATCACCAGCAGGCCATCGGTCAGGTTCTGCAGGATGGCCTGCCGCTCGGCCAGGCGCGAGCCCAGCGCCCGGGTTCGATCGGCAACGCGCCTCTCGAGCTCGGCATTCAACGCCACATTCCTTTCAAGTTCGTTCTGCGCGGTCCGGGCCGATGAGCTGACCATCACCATGCCTGCAATCGCCAGCGCGCCAATAAAGCCGTCGACGACGGATACTTCGATGACTTCCCCCACCACCGTCGAACGCAGAGGTTCAGGCAGGTCGGCGCAGAAGAGCACAAAGTACAGGCCGTTCCATAGGATGGACCAGAACGTCAGGATGGCTGCAGTCAGCGGCCGCGCAAACAGCATGCTGGCCACGATGAACACCGGAAACCAACGCGCCCAACCCGAATAGAACCCCTCTGGAATTCCAGCTGCCACGTCGGTCAGCGATGCCACCGAGAACACCAGCGTAATGGGCACGATGAGGTTGCCTGCAGCCTGGTCGCGGCCACGAAGCAGCAGCGCCAAGCCCGCGATTTGAAAGCCCCACATGACCGTGTTGTTGATCAGGTGCAGGCCCAGGTAGTCGTCGACAGTCAGCACGTCATGGATGCCCATCAACACCGCAACCACAGCGCCGGTACCGTACGCAATCAGCATGGCGCGAGCTCGAGCCGCAGCGAGGGGTCGAGAGTCATACATACGATCGATGGTCACGAGCGGGTTCATGGGCGCTAACTTGCCACGTTCGGTGCGAGCGTGCAGGCACGCCATGGTTCGCGGGCGAAACCCAGTGTTCTGCCGCACACGATCGCCAGACCAAACGGGCCATCCGTAGCGTTCTACCGGATTGTTGCCTTTGTCTTCCGCAGGCGACCCTTCCCCCACTTAGAGGGGTGAAATCATGAAGCGTGGTTCCCTCAGACTACTGCTCGTCGAGGACGACCTCGTCGACCGTTCGAGAGTTGCTCGTGCCCTGCGTGACTCCAATATGGAGCTCGTGGTCGCCCCAACGCTGGTCGACGCACGCCAGAGCTTGTCCGGCAGCCATTTTGACTGCGTGGTCCTGGACTGGAACCTTCCGGAGGGCCGGGCGGGGTCGCTGCTGCAAGAGCTGCAGGCCCGTGACCCGGCGGTACCCACTGTCGTCCTGACCGGGGTCGTCACCGACGAAATGGCCGACCATGTGATGTACGGCGGTGCCCAGGACTTCCTCGAAAAGGGCTCCTACAACGCACAGCAACTGCAGCGCAGTGTGCGATACGCCGTCGAGCGCCATCGCGGAACCGAGCGAAGGCGCCGACTCACCGACGCAGAGCGCTTGGCCTCGATCGGCCAGCTGGCTGCCGGTGTGGCTCACGAAGTCAACAATCCCGCCACCGTGGTGCTGGCCAACTTGGCCGAGCTCGCAAACCAGCTGGCGAACGCCACGATCGAAAGCACCGAGGCCGCCGCACGAATGGCCGCCCTGGTCCAGGAAAGCCAGACCAGCATGCTGCGCATCACTCGGGTGATCAACCAGCTGGCGGGCTTCTCGCAGGCCGAACAGCCCAAGGTGCAGCGGCTTGACCTGCGCGAGCTCATCCGCAACGCCTTGACCCTGGCCGAGCCGTCGGTCAGGCACCGGGCCACCATCGAGCTGGCGGTGCCTGACAGCGCCGTGTGGATGACCGGCGACAGCACAGCACTGACGGGGGTCGTGGTCGGCCTTCTGCTCAACGCTCAAGACGCCATCGACGCCACTCCACAAGGCAGCCACCAAATCTTGGTTCGCCTGCTGACCGACGACTCGGGCGCCACCATCAGTGTCGAAGACAGCGGTCCGGGCGTTGCGCCAGACATGCGCGACATGATCTTCCGGACCTTCCACGGCCGAAGCGGCACGGCCGACAACAGCATCAGCCTGGCCATCTGCCGCGAGGTCGCACAGGCCCACGGCGGCAGCTTGGCCGTCGCAGAGTCCATGCTCGGCGGCGCTGCATTCCGGCTGTGGCTGCCGCGGGACGACCCCGACGCTACCGCCAATGCTCCCGTTGACACGGTGCCCAACGGCCTGAGCATCTTGATCATCGACGACGAAAAAGCCCTGCGCAGAGTGATGGTGCGAACGCTTCAAGACCATCGCCCGACGGCCGTGGGCTCAGGCCCACAGGTCATGGCGCTGCTCGAAGCTGGTACGCAATTCGACGTCATTCTGTGCGACTTGATGATGCCCGACCCGTCCGGAGACGCCCTGTATCGGCAGGTTGTTCGGCGATGGCCCGAACTGGCCAGTCGGTTTGTATTCGTGACCGGCGGGGCTGTGACTCCCACCACGCGGTCCTTCTTGCGGTCCGTCGAAGCGCCCGTTGTGGCAAAGCCGTTTTCGGTCGACGAGCTACTCGATGCCGTTGCGGCGGTCTACTTGGCGCACGCCACCTAGGCCGGCGGGTTATGAGCGCGACATGGCCCTGCACTACTCGAACGTCACAGTCATCGGACCCCGGCGGGACGCAGTAGAAGCCTGGGTTCGCTCGACTCGGCGCAGAGCGTGGCTTTCCCCGACCGTCCGACGAACCACGACCGTGTTCGATGCCGAATGTGACTCGCTGTCCACCGCCGCGATCGAAGATTTTGTGATCGAAATCTCGGCGGATTTGGGGTGCACTGCGTTCGCAGTCCTCAACGACGGCGACACACTGCTCATGTACTGGCTGGCCGAAGACGGCGCCCTGCTCGACAGCTTCCTGCGAGCCCGTCAGACCCGTGGCGGCAACGCCCGTCGGCTGTCCCATTCTCTGGGCGGCGACCGGCACATCGTGCACGAACTGCTGCACGGCGACCTGCCCCAGCCCCGTGAAATCCAGCACCTGCGCTTGGTCCACGCCCCCATCGCCCGCGCCAAACATCTGCACAACCAACTCGTCGAAGCGCTTGGGCTGCCCGACTATGGGGTTGACCGCAGCTGGAGCAGCCTCGAGTGTGGCGACGCCAAAGCGGGCTGGCAAAGGGTCGGCGACTCCGACCGCGGCCGCTTGCCCGAGTACCTGCGACTGGTCTGACATCGCTCTGACAGGGGGGCTCGGGCCCGCTTGTTGTCCGATAGATTGGTTCCATGCTCACCACCCATGGCTCCGTTTCCGCATCACGGCTCGCCGAGCTGACCGAGTGGGTGCACGATCAACGCATCACCGAACAGATGTTTCGCGCGGTGCACGCTGCGGGGCTCGTCATCGCCGACATCGTGCACATGGATGAGTACACCATCGACATCGTCGTGCCACTCGCCGACGGACTCGTTCTCGTCTACGACACGACGTGAAACGCCGGCGTGACGGCGGTCGCCGTCTGGGACCATCAGCCCGGAGCCCTCGAGCTGCTCGAGCAACGCGTCAAGGACGGGTGGCAGCCGACTCCCTC
>CAYYHT010000247.1:0-9741 GCA_964471355.1 uncultured Enterobacteriaceae bacterium | reverse complement strand
GGCTGCATTGATGAAGTCCACCACGGGCGCAAAGGACTCGAAGGGGTGGTGCAGCAAGATGTCGCCGGCACGGATGTCAGCGAAAATGTCTCCATCTGTGATGGCTGGCGGATGCGCAGGCGCAAACGGCGGGTAGCGCAGCTCTGGAAGATCGACGTCGAGAAGGGCGTCAAAGGTGGCGAGCTGCAGGTAGCCATGCACCTCGTACACATCGTGGTCGAGAAGGTTCAGGCCTGACTTCAGGTGGCTGCGCAGGCGCTCGGGCATTCCTGCGGCCACTTCGAGTCGCACGGCGTGGCCAAAACGACGCTTGCGCAGCTCTTCGCGAATGGCGGTGAACAGGTCGTCGGCCTCGTCCTCTTTGATCTCAAAATCGGCGTCACGGGTGACCCGAAATGCCCAGGGCTGATCGACTTCGACGCCTGGAAATAGTTTGCTCAGGTTCGCCGCGATCAGCTCTTCGATTGGCATGTAGTCGAGCGGTGGTGAGCCCGATTCGGGGTCTCCGGCGATGCACACGAGCCTAGGCAGCATTCCTGGAACCTTGACGCGCGCGAAGCGCTCCTCGCCCGTGGAGCTGCGCACGTACATGCCCAGGTTCAGTGAGAGGTTTGAAATGAAGGGAAAGGGCTGTGTCGGCCCGGTTGCCAGCGGGGTGAGAACCGGATGCACGTTCTGGTCGTACCACGCGTCCCATCGGGCTCGTTCTGGCGCGTTGAGGTCGGCGTAGTGGCGCACGACAACGCCGTGTTCGGCAAATCGAGGCAGAACCTCGTCGAGCAGGCAGTGTTGGGCCCTGCGCAGCGTGGGCAGCAGGTGTTCATAGACCGCATGCAGCTGAGCACGCGGGGTCATTCCGTCCTTGGACAGCAGCTCGACGCCGGCGTTGATCTGCTGCTTGAGACCACTGACGCGGATCATGAAGAACTCGTCGAGGTTTGTCTGCACGATGCTCAGGAACCGAAGGCGTTCGACGAGTGGGGTCGTGGCATCGAGTGCCTCATCGAGCACGCGATCGTTGAACGCGAGCCAGGACAGCTCCCGATTGAGGAACATCGGTTCACGTCGCTCGGCGGGAATCTGGGCGGACTCTGTGTCAGGTGGCTGCGATTGAGTGCTCAATGTCTTCCCCCAAGGGAGCCGAGTCTATTACGGGTCACGGCCGGAGGCTGCATGAAGCTGCTCCTGTCCAATGATGACGGCATCGACGCGCCGGGTTTGGCCGCGCTAGCACGGGCACTTGAGCCACTCGGCGAGGTCTGGGTCGCCGCACCTGAACGCGAGCATTCCGCCAAGAGCCACGCGTTCACACTGCACAAGCCGTTGCGAGTACGTCCACGTCAGACACAGTGGTTCGCAGTGTCTGGTACTCCGGCGGACTGCGTCTATATGGGGCTCAATCACTTGGTTTCGGGCGCCGATATCGTCGTCTCAGGCATCAACCGGGGGGCGAATCTCGGCAGCGACGTGTTCTACTCAGGAACGGTCGCAGGAGCCATGGAGGCCACATTGCAAGGCGTCCCGTCGGTGGCCATTTCCCTCGACCGACGCCCGGATGATTCCGCGCTGCATTGGGACACCGCGGGGGCTGTGGCCCGACGCGTGGTTGAACAGGTATTGGCCCAGACGCTGCCCAGTCGAACATTCCTCAACGTCAACGTGCCAAATGTCGCGGCGGCCGAACTGCGTGGCGTGCGCGCCACGACGCTGGGCTCACGCAGCTACACAAAGAGGGTCGATGAACGCACCGATCCCTTCGGTCGCAAGTACTACTGGATTGGCGGTCAGCACCAGATGTTTGGGGGCGAGGAGGGAAGCGATGGCGTGGTCATCCAACAGGGCTACGCGACCGTCACCCCGCTGCAGCCCAACCTGACGCGCGAGGACTTCCTGGCACCGCTCTCGAGGTGGTTTGATGCTTGAGCAACTGCTGTGGGTCGTGGGCCTGACCCTTACGCCCACGCTCGAGCTGCGCGCCTCGATTCCCTACGCCATCTTGGTGGCGGGCTGGCCTGTGGGCCTCGCTTTCGCAGTCGGTGTGATGGCGAACAGCGCCTTGGCACCTGTGGTCTGGTTCTTCGTGAACAACTTCATGGAATTCTTCTTGAAGGTCGAGTTCATCAAGCGCTGGTTCGATTGGTATGCCGACAAGAAGAAGGCAGTGCTGCAGGGGTACATCGACAAATACGGCGTCTACGGACTCGCCCTATTTATCGGCGTCCCATTCCCCGGTACAGGCGTCTACTCTGGCTGCGTGGCGGCCTGGCTGCTGGGCTACAACTTCCGGGACTACATGGTCGCGAGTTTCCTTGGGTGCGTGATTGCCGGCGCAGTGGTTACGGGCGTGGTCGCGTCCGGCAGCGAAGTACTGTCGTTCATGATCAAGGAGCTGTGAACACCCATGGGTGAACTGCACGACGACGTCCACAACACCATTCGAGACGTGCCCGACTTTCCCAAACCCGGCATTCTCTTCAAGGACATCACCCCGGTCCTGGCTGATCCTGTGCTGTTCAAGCGCGTCATTGACTGGATGGCCCAGCAGTGTGAAGGCCACGACATCGGTGCGGTCATCGGCATCGAGTCCCGTGGATTCATGTTTGCCACGCCCATGGTCGAACTGCTCGATGCGGGTTTTGTCCCCATTCGCAAGAAGGGCAAGCTTCCGTTTGAGACCGTCGGTGTGTCCTACGACCTCGAGTACGGCAGCGCCGAGATCGAGCTGCACACCGATGCCTTCGCCCCGGGCACCAAGGTCGTCATCGTCGATGATTTGCTGGCAACCGGCGGCACCGCAGAGGCCGCGGTCAGCCTGGTGCGCAAGCTTGGCGGCGATGTCGTGGCCTGCGTCTTTCTGATCGAACTGGGCTTCTTGGACGGCCGCAAGCGCATCGACGCGCCTGTTGTCAGTCTGCTGAACTACTGATCTCGCCCCAGACCTCGTCTGTTCGAGCCGAGAGCGCCTCGAGGCTGTCATCGTTGCGGATGATGTGCGTCGCGACCGCTTCTTTGTCGGCCAATGGCAGCTGAGTCGCCAGCATCTTGCGGGCATCGGATTCGCTGCAGCTGTCCCGTGCCATGACCCGCGAGACCTGAGTCTCTGGGTCGCAACTGACGACGATGAGCGCGGGGTACATGCGGTACCCGCCCGTCTCGACGAGCAGAGCGGCCTCGACCACAACCGCGGCTGCTCCGTCTCCGGCAAAGGCCATGATCTGCTGGCCCATGGCCGCGCGTATGGCCGGATGCATGATGCCGTCGAGGGTCGCCCTTGCCGTGGCGTCGTTCATGATGCGCGTGCGCATCGCCGAGCGGTCGAGGGACCCATCTGCTTGCAGCACGTCGTCGCCGAAGGCCTCGACGAGCTGTTCGAGTACCGGTGTCCCCGGCTCGACCACAGCCCGTGCGACCTGATCGGCGTCGATCACGGGGACACCATGTCGGCCGCTGAGCAGTCGGCCCACGGTGGACTTTCCGGTGGCGATGCCGCCCGTCAGACCCACGACGATCAAGATGCCTCCAGGGTTGAGATGGCGTCGGCCAGGATGCCTTTGATCTTGCCGCGCTGTTCGAGCTCGTGATGCTTGCGCAGCCGGTCAAGAGCCGACGTGGCTTCGAGCTCCATCAGCATACGGGCGCAGTGCTTGCGCACATTGTCTTCGTCGAGGGCGCGAATGCAGGCCGGAACGATGTCGGCTTGGTAGTCGCTGTAGTTGTAGCGGGCCTCGAGCGACTTGAGCTCGTTCTTGGACGCCGCGAGGCGTTTTGCTTGGCGTACCCGCCGCAACAGCTCACGACCAGCGTACATGCGGTCACCCGCATTGGAGTCTTCGAGCTCGTGCAGCAAGGTGGCCGTCGGCTTGAATGCAGAGCCTTCCTCGAGCTCCCACTTCTGGTTCTCGATGCCCCCGTCTCGATTGACCGCTTGAGCATGGGCCGAGGCCGAGCCGAGGCAGAGGAACAACAACCAGCAGGCCCTCATCAAGCTAGGACTCGCCACCGAACTTTTCGATGTACCTGAAGATGGTGCGCGCATCGACAGCTAGATCCCGTGCGGTCTGCGCTTTGTTCCAGTTGTTCAGGTCCAGTACATCGCGGATGTACTTGGCCTTGAAGTCCTCTTGCGCTTCGGCCAGCGGCTGGACGTGGCGTTTGTCACCCTTTGCCAAGCCCATGTCGTCGGGGTTGAGCAGGGCGCGGTCGCTCATGATCAAGGCCTTCTTGACGCGGCTCTCAAGCTCTCGCACGTTGCCCGGCCAGTAGTAGGCCTTCATCGCCAGCAGGCATTGATTGGTGAACCCATTGGCCTTTGCGTCGTATTTCGCGCGGTACTTGCCCAAGAAGAACTGGCCCAGCAGCGTGATGTCGTCGCCGCGTTCGCGAAGCGCCGGCAGTGAAACCGTCAGCTCATTGAGGCGAAACAGCAGGTCCTGGCGGAACTTTCCCTCTTTGACGAGCTCTTCGGGGTCCTTGTTGGTCGCGGCGACCACGCGAATATCGATGCGCCTCGGTTGCAGGTCGCCCACACGTTCAATGACCCGCTCTTGCAGCACACGCAGCAGCTTGACCTGCAAGTTCATGGGCATCTCGCCGATCTCGTCGAGGAAGAGCGTGCCGCCATTTGCGGCCTCGACCTTGCCAATTTTGTCGCTGATGGCGCCGGTGAACGCACCCTTCTTGTGACCGAAGAGCTCGCTCTCGAGCAGGTTCTCGGGAATCGCGCCGCAGTTGATGGCCACGAATGGACCCTTGGAGCGCGGCCCCGACAGGTTGTGCACCTCGCGCGCAACCATCTCTTTGCCGGTTCCGGTCTCGCCCAGCACCAACACGGCGAGGTCCGTGGGCGATGCGCGCTTGAGCACCTTGAACATCTTTTTCATCGGCGGGCAGTTGCCGAGAATTTCGCCCTGGCTGGCCTGGCGCAGTCGGTCCCGCAGGTTGCGGTTGTCGTTGACCAGCTGGTTCATGGTCAACGCGTTCTGCATGATCAATGCGGCTTGGCCGGCGTAGACCTTGAGCAGGGCTAGGTCCTGTTTATTGAACAGATCGGTGACCTTGTTGTTGCCCAGGTAGATCACACCCAGCAGGTCGCTGCGGAAGATCAGAGGCACGCACATCACAGATGTGAGCCGCATGTCGACCACTGACTTCGCCCGTCCAAAGCGCGAGTCGTTCATTGCGTCGGACACGATGACCGGCTGCAGGTGCTCGACGACTTGGTTGACGATGGAGTCAGAGACAGCCGTCAGGTCCATCGCCTGGTCTTCGACGTTGTGCGAGGCGGCGATCTGCCGGTTGCCATCGCGGAACACGATCAGGAATCCCTTCTCGGCGCGCGTCAGCTCAACAAGGCCCTTGAGCACGTTCTTGAACAGCAGCTTGGGGGCGTTGTCGCGCATCATCTCGGCGGACAGGTCGACGAGGCGCTCAAGCAGGTCGATGCCAACGGAGTCGTCTTCGGGTCCTCGCAGGTCCTCTTCGGTGGGCTGGCCATCGGCAAACACCAGCTTGAAGGCGCCGATGAGGACCTCGTCGCCACTGGCGAGTTTTGCGGTCTTGGCGGATTTGCCGTTGATGTACATCTCGCCGCTGCGCCCAGCGAGGGTGAGGGTATAGGCACTGCCAGCACGCATCAGGCTGGCGTGTGTTTTTCCGACCATGGGGTCGTCGAGCACCAGATCGTTGCCCCGGGCCCGTCCAATCGTCACGAGTGCCTTGCGGACTACGTAGTTGGAGGAGGTACCAGTGATTGTGTTTTCACAGCGCAACCACGCCACGTGCAGTCCCCGGAGTGCGAGAGAATTGCGGTTGTACCACGCGAGCCGCGCCGCTTTGTGCCCAGAACGCTGCGAGGGACCTATCGGACCCTAAAAACTCCCGCCGACGAGCACGGTGGCGCCCTCTGGACTCGGCATCAAGCCAACCTTGAGGTCCGGTCCCTGCTCGGCACTCCAGCGTTCGCGAGCTTCGAGATGGGATGCGAGCCAGGCTGCATAGAAGCCGAAGGTCGCTGGCCATTGCACGAATAGACGCCGGGTGTTGATCATGGCGTTGAACTCTTCCTCGGTCTGCGTCTCGGGGTCGCCCTGGTTCAGGCCCTCAAGATAGAGCCACGAGCCGATGGATGCGCCACCCAAGACCGCCTGGGATGTGCCATAGAACGCCGCGCGCCCAGGTCTTCCTTGGCGGAATTGTGGAATTCCAAAGGGCGCATAGCCCCAAGCGGGCATGCGTTCGATCGTTTCGGGCGGGGGAGGGACGGTCGGCCCCGCCTCTTGCATGACCTGTCGACGAACCATCTCAAACCAGCCGATGACGTCGGTGGGGTGGTAGTACGGGCTGATTTGCCTGGTTGGATCCCGCTCTAGCAGCGTCTTGAAGGAGTCCCAGGCCATGCTTGTGTCGCCGGTCTTGTACTGAATTTCGCCCAGGTAGATGTAGGTGGCAGCGACATCGTCGGCGTGTACCTCTTCGCCGGCTTCGATGCGCTCGGTGAGACGAGTCAGCAGCTCGACGGCTTCGGTGTGGCCTCCTTCGGAGTACACCATCTTGGCCCGCTCGAGAGTGCCCGAGAAGGACCTGTCGACGGGTTCTTCGGAGGGAGGAAGGGCGGGTTCAGTGGCCGGGTCTTCCACGGGCTCGGCGGATGGTTCGACGCCGGGCTCGTCAGCGGTGGGAGGCACGGGGCTTGCGGGATCTTCCGTCGGCGCGTCGCCCGGCTCTTCCGTGGGCGGCGGGTCGGGCTGGTCAGCAGTGGCCGTGCCGCAAAGCAGCAGCATCATGGCAAGAACCGAACCCATCGACGGTGACAAACCCCATAGCGAAGATGCAGGGTAGCCGCCTGACTGGCTCGGTTGCAACGAGTGGTGCAACCCAGACAGAGCGGTGCGTTGAAACATGGAGTACAGTGCCACTATGGCAAGCATGGGACTGTCCATGATGCGCACTACGAACCCGTCCAAAGGTGCATTCCGCCCATGAGAAGGCTCGAGACCCATGACTGGTGGCCGGAGCTGGTGGATATGAAAGACGCGCTGTCTCTGCGCGAGCTTGCTGAACGGTTCGGTGTGACCCCCGGCGCCATCTCGGCGGCCTTCAAGCGCAGTGGCATCACCCGACGCTCGGCCCCTCCCGGCCCGCGTGCCCTGCGCAAGCGGCGGAGCGATGAATTGCCCCCCGAGGCGGGCGCCCAGTGGGACGGGGCAGCGACAGACGATGCGCCCAATGTCCGGCCCGGTTCCAAAGACCAGCAAATCACCCGCTTCTTGGATCTGCTGGGTGAGGTGCCGGATGCTGAGGTCGCTCGCAAAGCCGGCGTGAGCGTGCGTACCATTGCCAGCTACCGGGCGCGACACGCCATCGGGGCCTACACGGGGCCTCGCCGCAATTCCCGTGGCACGGGACGTCGGCAATCCAAGATCGACCCGTACCGAGAATTGCTGGGCCAAGTTCCCGATCGGGTCGTGGCTGAAAAGGCCTCAGTCAGCCTGAATGCCGTGAGGAACTACAGAGTGAAGTATGGAATTGCCGCGGCTCGACGCGGCGCTGCCCCCGCACAAACTGCATATTCGAACGCGTCTGTTCAACGAGGTGTGCAAACACCCAGCGGGGACTCTGCGTGGCGGGTCCGCTTTGTTGCTGAAGATGGGCCTGTCGAGCGCGTGATCATTGCTGGGAGCGTGGTCGACGCCGCTGCACATGCAACAGTGGCAAAGCTCGGCCATGTGGTGGAAATCACGTGGATTGCCGAGATCTTGTAGCTAGGGCGTCCACGCCACTTGAATGTGGAAGTCACCGTCGTAGTCGGTGAGCCCGAGCGCCCAAAGATTGCCCTGCTGGTCGCGTACTTCGACGACCGACAACTGCAGAGGGCGGGATCGGCCTTCGTCATCCCACGTGATGTTGCCGTCGAGTTGCACACCGTAGAGCATGGTGAGGTCGAGTCCGTCGATACCGGCCGTTTCGATGAATGACGGGTCGGGCTCGGGCACGGTCAGAGCCAAGTCCGGGCGGTCGGGGGGCGGAGTCACCGTGTAGGCCACCGGCGTTCCGGGAACGGCCAGAGACCAGACGCCTTGTGAATTGGTGGTTGTCGTCCAGCTGCGCTGTCCGAAGCCGAGCTCCTCGACTTGTACGAGAGCCCCTGCGACTTGGTAGCCAAGCTCATCGGTGACAGTGCCGGTGATGTCGGCGAGTCCCGGGAGGCTGATGTCACCCAGATCCATGCCGACGCCGACGACAAGAACGCCCAAGTCGACTGCGGTGTAGGGTTGGCCCACGTCGGTGAGCAAGACTTCGGCGGTGTAGGTGCCTGGGGCCACCCGGATGTCGAACAAGCCCTGCTCGGAGGACCGATCGGACCGGACCAGGTGGGCGTCTTCTGTGAAGCCGTCGAGTGCCAATGAGGTCAGACGGACCGTGGCGTTCTCGATGCCTCCGGCCAGACGACCGCTGACGATTGGCAGACTAGAGGTGACTGTGGGGTAGGTGACGTTGCGCTCGGCGCCGTCGAGTCCCACAAAGAAGGGGTCGGTGGTCACGACGGGGTCCAGCCCCTCGTCGCCAAGAGAGATGATGCGGTACTCGAGGTCCGGCAGCACCCGAAGCAGGTAGCGGCCCTGTTCATCGGTGTGTACAAGCGCCCCCTGTGTTCCATCAGCAGACTGCGCACGGACTGCGGCACCGACCATTGGGCTGCCGTCGGCGCGCGACACAGTGCCCCACAGGGCGGTGCCGTAGCCGAGGTCGACGTCGTAGGTCAGGTCGGCGTTGAGGGTCACCAGCTCGCTGAAGAACGGAATGTCGCCGGTCTGAGGCACGACAGTCGCCGTGTAGCCAACCCCCGGAACCACAGCCATGGCGAATTCACCGGTTTCACCGTCGCTGAGTGTGACGCGTCCATGGACTGAACCCGGCTGATCCATGCGCACCTGTGCGGGCACGTTGATGATGTCGCCGGGCAGGTCGGGTCCCGCGTACGGCGTCACACCCCAGCCAGTGATGAGCCCCTCGACGTTGACCGGCGGGGTGAGCTGAAGGTCGATGTTCGACTGTTCTGCGAGCACTTCAAAGGTCTGCGGGGGCAGCTCGATGTCCGAGTCAAAGCGGGCTGCCTCGCTCAGCGCAAAGTCCGAGGGGTAGACATCAATGCGGAAGAAGCCCACGGCGTCGGATGTCTCGACGACCGGCGGTTCTTCGGGGTCTTGGATGCCGCCGACATTGCCTCGGTCCGAGCTGAGCTCGGCTTCGGCAGCGCAGCCGGCAAGGGCGAGTGTGCAGAGCCCGATGGTGAGCAGGCGAATCATTCATCCACCTCTAGGCGCCAGACAACTTCGATCGCAGCACCGCGCAGGTCGGTCACGGCAGCGACAATTTCGCGACCGTCGAGGTCAGGGGAGGTGGTGATGAATGCCGTGCGTTGCCACACGGTTTGACCATCGACATCAACCGGTACGGGCGCTTGCACGGACATCCACGGCACGCCTTGTGGCTGGGTAAAGGCGATGAATACGCTGTCGTCGTTGGGGTCGATGGCCAACACGGTCAGGCTCTCGACCAAGTCATTCATCGGCACAGGCACAGCGTCCTGGCCAGTGGAGATGGTGGGGGAGAGAATGATGGGTTGTTCGTTCACTGGCCACTGAGGGGGTTTGACATAGAAGCACCCTGCCAAGGACAGCATGCAACCGATGTGCCAGAGGCGCAAAATCCAGCTTGCAACAACATGCCGTCGGGGGCGCT
>CAYYHT010000246.1:0-9772 GCA_964471355.1 uncultured Enterobacteriaceae bacterium | reverse complement strand
GTGGCGACCGTCGCGGCGGCGCTTGACCAGGCCATCGGCGCGCAGCAGACGCAGGCGCTGGCTGATGGTGCTCATGCCGTCGCCACTTGCCGCAGACAGCGCACTGACGCACACCTCGCCGCGGGACAGAAGCTCGAGCATCTTGAGGCGATTGGGGTCACCGGCAGCGCGAAACAGCCGTGCCGCCCTCTCGAATGCCTCGTCGGGCAACGTCGAGGGCTCGGGAGCACCGTGTTCATCGCCGCAGTTGGCCTCTTCAAGGGGGGCAGTCTTCAATACTTCACCAATTGATGAAGTATTGTAATGGATTCTTCAACGAGAGGCGAGCGCACCGCTCAAGGAGGGGCGAGCTTCGTCTCGCCACAGCGTTGATCGGCGAGACGAAGCTCGCCGCTCCTTGAGCATGGTGGGCTGCTACAGTGCGCCCATGATCGCTCTGCTCGCACTGTTGGCCTGTCAGAAGGACCTGCCTCCTGACCCCGTCATTCCTCCTCCGGACCTGCATCCGGTGCAGCCCACACCGCGCTTCGACACGTTGATCGTTCCCGGAGAGCGAGTGGGTCCGGTCGACAACAAGGTGGACAGGGACAAGCTCGTTGAGCTGTTTGGGGCCTCGGCGGTCTCCGAGATTCAGGTCGACGTGGGCGAGGGCACCTTCGTGCCGGGACTGCAGGTCGCAGCGGACGACCGGTCCCTGTCGATCGTGTTCGAAGAGACCTCGACAGGACGCGAGGTCGTGGTGCGCAACCTGGGCACCGCCTGGCGAACAGCAGACGGAGTCGGCTTGGGCTCGACGCTGTCCGAGGTCGAGGCGGCGATCGGAGGCTTTGCCTTGGCGGGCATGGAGTGGGACTACGCCGGCACTGTGGACCTGACCGGAACCAAGCTGGAATCGGCCAAGGGCAAGCTGTTCCTCAGGCTGCACTACGCCGGCACCGAGCCAGACCCCGCAGCCCTCGGGGCAGTCATGGGCGACCGCTACTTTCCAAGCTCGGACCCCAACATGCAAAAGCTCGGACTGACCGTCTACGACGTCGTCGTCAGGCTGCCGTGATACGCACCGTCCATGTACTCACAAGCCGACCTCGCCTTCCTCGCTGACCTCTCGGACAACGCAAACAACACCAGCGACTGGGTCAAGGCCAACCGGCCGCGCTACGACGCGTTGATCGCCTCACAGCGCGCGTTCATCGAGTCCGTCGGCGCCGCAATGTCCGACCTGCCCGACTTCCACGCCGTGCCCAAGACCAACAAGTCGATGATGCGCATGAACCGGGACACGCGCTTCAGCAAAGACAAGCGCCCGTACAAGGACCACAACGACAGCTGGTTCTGGCGGGGACCGAACAAAAAAGGCAGTGCGGGCTACTGGTTCCGCGTCACCGGCTCCATGGCGGGCATCGGCGTCGGCATGCACGGCATGGACAAAGACCAGCTCAACAGCTTCCGTGCAGCCGTGGCCGACGATGGCGCTGGCGAGCAGCTTGTCTCCATTCTGCAGGCCCTGCGCGACGACGGATATGACGTAAATGGCGAGGCCACTAAGCGGGTTCCACGGGGCTTCGACAAGGATCACGTGCGGGCCGATCTGCTGAAACACAAGGGCCTGTTCGCGTTCAAGGACTTCGCTCCTCCCCCTGCCGAGCTGTTCACAGACAACGCCGGCGAGTGGGCCGCCAAGCGCTACCGCACCCTTCAGCCGCTCCAAGAGTGGTTCGCCTCGGTGCTCTAGCGAGTGACCGATGAGTGGCAGCCAACACTCCTGCTGACCGGGCTGGTGCTGTTCATTGCGTTCCGCCTGTACCGGCGCTCGCGCAAGATGTTCGGCCCGCAGCCATTCAAGCCGATCCGCAAGTCCCTTCGACTGGCTCTGATCTTCGTGGTCACCACCGCATTCGTCGGCATGTCGATGGTCATCGGGCCGGTTCGCCTGCTGGCGATTCCCGTCGGCATGGGACTGGCCATCTATGCCGACTCCACAACGCTGTGGGCCCAGACCGACGACGGGCTGACCTATGAGCCCAATGCGATGGTCAGCATCGCTGTGCTGGCGCTGATCGTCGGCCGCATCGGAGCCCGCGTGGCCCGCATGACCACCGAAGAGGTGATCGAACCCTTCCAGTCACCGTGGACCACAGCCCTGCTGCTCGGCGTGTTCAGCTACTACCTGTGCTACGACGGCATGATTCTGTACCGCGGACTGCGCCTGCGCGAGATCGCCTAGCAAGGCTGTCGAACTCTACGGGACCCACAGCCCAAAGGTGTACTGCAGGTCCGGCTGTTCGGTGTCGTAGACGACCGCGTGAGTCAGCCCCGCTTCACTCCACGGCGTGCCATTCAGACCGACTTCATAGGACCGCTCGAGGGTGACGTCGGTCTGCGGGTTCTGCACCAGCTCAATGGTCGCAATCCACGCCTCCCCGCGTCGCAGACTCATCTGTGGGTCAATCCAACCCTCAAAGCTTCCACCAGTCACATCAAGGGTGACCGAACACGGTGAGGAGCTAAAAAAGAAGACGCCAGCATCGGGCTCATACACACCACCGGCAAGCGCGCCGCCGTCCCAGCGGCCGCAGTCCAGGACCGGCTCATCATCTGCCAGGCCCTCTTCAGCCGGGCCCAAATCGGCGGTATCGCCGGAGGCCGCATCGTCGAGCTCGATGTCGTCAGAGATGTCGAGCGAGCCGTTGCTCACGCAGGCGGTCGTCAGCGCGAGGAGAAAGGCAAGAGTCAGTCGCAAGGGGAATCCTTCCCCGGTGCCCCGTCAAAGGCGCACGCACTGTAGCCTCGCTAGACCCGCACGTTTATCGTTCTTTCGCTGTCTCGATAGCGTCGATTTGCCATACAAAGGCAGCCGGACGTCCCCGGTCTAGGGCAGCGACATCGTCCGGGTCAGCACCATGCCGATGCGCACGCGAACCTCGGCCGCATCGTCCGGCGGCTCATAGGTGTCGCCCACGTGCTGTTCGAGCAGGTACCCATCAGCATCCCAGGCGGACCACTCACGCAGCGGCTCGCCCTCGTCCCACCCGTCGGCGGTCGTGCCCAGCTCGCCGTCGACATCGAACAGCACCGCGTCGTGCAGCGGCAGTGGGTCGAGCCAGGCTGCGCGTGCTGAAGGACCGTAGAAGACCGTGTCGACGGCATCGTCGCGCCAGTCACAGTGCATATGGGTCGCGTAGACGCCGATGTAGCCTGCACCTTGGGTGGCACACTCGGTGCTGAGTCGCTCGAGGCTGACGCTGACCGGGTCGAGGTCGAACGCATCGCCGTACATGTGGCGGCTGTACGTCGCTCCGCCGACTCCCGCGTTGTAGTCCACGTTGCGGTAGCCGGAGTTGACGCTGATGGCGCCGAGCACGTCACGCATGGCCTGCAGGCGGTCGATGGCGTGGGGCTGAACGACGCCGTACCGGCCCTTGACCGGCGAGGCGATCTCGGAGAGCGCAAAGTTGGGACCCAGCTTGGTCGAGCCAGCCACCACGGTCAGGTCCAGGTAGGCCACGGGAGCGCGGTACTGGGCGCTGCCGCTCAAGGGAGCGGGGTAGTTGTAGCCACTGGGCATCGAGGCGGGAGACACCACCGGCAGGCAGGTGGCGTAGCTGCGGTTTTGGCCCAGGTAGCAGACTTCGTCGATGGGATCGGACGGTGGATCGTCGTCGGGCGGGTCATCAGGGGGATCGTCGGGAGGATCGTCCGGCGGCAGGTCTTGCTCGGACTCGCCTTCGGTGCGGTCGAGGGCAGTGCCGGGCTGAATATCGATGTCCGAGTTGTCGGGCACGTAGGGTGTCGAACAGCCGGCCAACAGCAGAATCGAGAATGTTCGCATGGGGCCTCCGACGATTGAGGGCCTTTTAACCTTCAAGCATCGGCAACGCCCGGCATGCCCTGAGATGTCAGCTCAAACGACAGACCGGGAGGCTCGCTGTCCCTCGCGGTCACCGTGAACTCGGAGACGATCTCCTCCTCGATGCCCATTGCGGCCGTCATCGAGCCCAAACGCAGGCCGCTTCCCTCTTGAGGAGCGAACTGCGACAACACCCGCAGAACCAGCGGCACCGGGACAATGGGGTACGCGACCAACAGCTCGGGAACGAGCCGTTCATGGGCGATCACCGACGACAGATGCACCCGATTCACCGGGCGTGGGGCAAAGGAGCCAGCGGTGTCGCGCACGTACTCCCGCTGCTTGTCCGACACCCCCAGCAAGCCCATGGCCGCATCGAGTCGACCTTGAAAGTCCGGCAGCTCGTCGGGACCGAATGCGTGGGCAGAGGTGACCAGGAACTCGGGAGGTCCGCCGGGATCAATGCGAAAGCCGAATCCGGTGACATTCTCGACTCCGAGTGCATCGAACAGTCCCGCGGCCTGGGCCAACACAGCCTCATCCACCCGCACTTTGCTCAGCAGAGCCATCAGCTGCTCGCCGGTCCAGTCCCCTTGCCAGCCCACCTGCAGTCGAGGCCGGCCGGGCTCCACCGACTCCTCAACCGTCAGACGGAACGCTTGGTGCTCGAAGTGCTCGGCCAGCTTCACGGCCAGGCGCGCGACCTTGCCATGGGTGCCGTAGCTGTCGGTGTACAGCTGGGACAGGCGGGTCGCCGCAGCTTCTCCCGATGCGGTCAACGAGACGGCCAGGCTGCCAAAGCCAGCCCCAGCTCCGAGGGTTGTCTGTTCAGCCAGTTCATCGCCAAAGGCCGAGAACAGCGGGTTTAGCGCGTGCCCGGCTATCCCCATGACCTGCATCACGGTGCGGATTTGAGCGGTTCGGATTCGCGCAAGGGAGGGGTCGAAATCAGGCATGCGGGGAGCTTACGACGCGATGGTCGTGCTATCAGGCCGCATGATTGCTCTGTTGCTGTTGACCGTTGCCTGCTCATCCGATCCGCCGCCCGATCCGCCACAACCAGTGTCGCAACAGGGCATGCCGAACGATGCTGTGCATGCGGGCGTGACTCTGCCTGCAGCACCGGACGTTGTCAGCCACTGCACTGACGAGCAACAGGTGCTGTTTTCGTGCGAGATCGTCGAGCGTCCCGGCAGCATCGTGTCCCTGTGCACCAGCCGCAAAATCACCGCCGATGTGGGGTTCATGGACTTCCGCTTCGGTCCGGTCGGCAAGCCCGACGTCAGCTACCCGGCAGCACCGACCCACCCGAGCAAGGCGTTCAAGTACGCGTCGAACACCCCCTCGCCGGACATCTCGTCGTCGTCGTGGTCCTTTGAGCTGGACGGAGCCACCTATGTGCTCTCTGAAGCCGCCATGATGGGCGAAATGACCCATGAACTCACCGTGCGACAGGCAGATAGCAGCAGTGTCAGCTGGCTGTGCAAGCAGCCCGCAACCGCCAACCTCGGAGCCCTGCAAGGCCTGTGAACGAGCCCGTCTCCAAGCTCAGACTCGCCGTCATCGCAGTCATTGCCGGCTGGATGATTCTGGGTCCGGCGTACACCCAATTCGGCCTAGGTGAGCGCTACTGGTTCGTCCGCAGGTGGGTGATGTACCACGGCTTCGCCAAAGACGTGTGCATGGTGGAGTATGAAGTCGTGTTGCCAGACGGCAGCCGAGAGGGCGTGGACCGCTACGAGGTGCTTGGCTACACCGGCGACAAGCGAGCCCCCAAGGGCGTGCGGGTCATCAAAGGCCGCAAGGGCATCGAGGGCCACAGCCGCCGCCTGTGCAACAAGATGCCGGCCGGCACCGACATGCGGCTGGTCGCCCGCTGTGCCGACAACAAGAAGGGCTGGAAGTGGGTCAGTCGCGGCAAGGCGAACGTCTGCGCCGCCAAGGTCCCCGCCAAGCGCCAGGCCCCGCCGAAGGGTCGGGTGACCCCATGAAGGATTCGATCTGGCAGTACGTCGTCAGCCGCCCTGGCTCGACCCGCCTTCCGGCCCTGATGCGCATTCTGCTGGGCCTGACCTGCCTGTCCAAGTTCGGCGCCATGCTGCGCCCGCGGCCCGACTCCACCGACATTCACCTGCTGGTGATGATCGTGTTCTGGCCCTTTGCCATCGCGCTGGTTCTGGGTCTGTGGTCCCGCCTGAGCGCGTTCATGGTCGGCTTCATCCTGCTGGTTGGCTACGCCGGCTTGGGGCAGTTCGGACCGTGGAGGAGCGCATGGGTGCACCACCACACCTACATCCTGACGGTCGGAACACTGCTGCTATGCCTGACGCCATGTGGCCGTTCGCTGTCCATGGACCGCTGGTGGGCGATTCGCCAAGGCAAAGCACAGCCCGAGCGCGGCGAGCTGTGGGGGCTCAATTTGATCGCCCTGCAAGTGGCCTGCGCCTACTTCTTTAGCGGCATGGACAAGTCGCGCTGGGCATTCTTGAGCGGCGCCGAGCTGGAGCGGACCTTGGCCGAGCTCTATTTCGGATCCGATCCCATGCCGATTCCCGGCTGGCGGCAGTTCATGGCCTTCTCGGCGTGGACGACGGTCATCTTGGAGTACGGGCTGGCCGTCGGTCTGTGGTGGGCACCCGCGCGTCGGTACTTGATTCCCGTCGCCATCGCCTTCCACTTCATGCTGTACATCGTGCTGCCGGTCAGCACCTTCACCTTCACGATGTGCGTGTTGCTCATGGCCTTTGTCGACGCAGACGCCGTCGACGAGTTCATCGAACGCCTGATGAAGACCTAGCAGGGCGAGCGGATCGAGGGCGAGCGAATCGAGGGCGAGCGGATCGAGGGCGAGCGGATCGAGGGCGAGCGGATCGAGGGCGAGCGGATCGAGGGCGAGACGAAGCTCGCCCCTCCTTGTCGCTATGACTCAACCCACTAAAGCGCCTCAACAAGGCGCTTTCGCATCTCGCGGGCCGAGTCGTAGCGGGCGTCGCGGTCGGCGCGGGTGGCGATCTCGACAACCTCGCGAAACGGCTCGGGGGTGCTGGCGACCGCATCGATGCGGTTCTCGGGCTCGCGTCCGATCAGCAACGAGGCCAGGGTCATGCCCACGCCGTACAGGTCGGCGCGCCCATCGACGGTTCGCGCGTCCTTGAGCTGCTCGGGAGCGGCCCACGGCACCAAGCCCATCGCCTGTCCGGCACCGGTGATTTCCTGTTCAGATGCGTGCAGACGGGCCAAGCCGAAGTCCCCCAGCTTGGCGTGACCGTGCTTGTCGAGCAGCACGTTGTTGGGGCGCATGTCCCGGTGAATGACGCCGTGGTCATGGGCCGCTTGCAGGGCGCGCAAGGTCTCTTCCATGAACTGAACCGCCCGTGGAGGGGGCACCGGCCCATCTTGCTCGACCAGGACGTCGAGGGTGCCACCGTGCAGAATCTCGGTGATGATGAAGGCCCAGCCCGTATCGACGCCGACATCGAACACGTCGACCACATGCGGATGATGCAGGGCGACCATTGCTGTGGCTTCGCGCTTGAAACGCTCGATATGCCCAAAGAAAGTACCGAGTGCCGGGGGCAACAACTTGGCGGCCCGATCGATGTTCAGGTTGGTGTCTGTGCAGCGGTAGACCGTGGCCACCGATCCCGTGCCAATCAGCTCATGCAGCAGGTAGCGACGGTTGGCAAGCTCGCTGGGTGGGTTCATGGACACCGCCGCAGTGTACTCCCTTTGCCATCATTTGACGCGCGGCAGCGGCGTGATCACCGATTCTGCGCCCCCGCTCCAGGAGGTCCGAATGCTGCGTTCCACACCCGTGATGATGGTCGCAATGATGGCGCTAGCCGGCTGTGGAGCCGAGTACGACCTCGCCGTCAGCGGCGACGACCTGGGCCTGCCCATCGACTGCGACATCGAGCCAATTGTGCCTGAAGAAACCGATCTCTCGACCTGTCAGCCCGAGGTCGGCACCTTCGTGCCCATCGTCGAGTGGGGAGCGGGGAATGGGGCCTCTTCGCGGTCGGTTCCCGCGGTCGCAGACCTGGACGGCGACGGGCTTCCCGAGATTATCGCCAACTTCTCGACCGGCCTATTTCTGAGCAAGGGCGAGCTGGTCATCCTCGACGGTCATGGCAATGAGCTGCGGCGCACCAACCCGGGCATTGGCTACGCAAGCGGACCGACGGTGGTCGACCTCGACGCCGACGGCACCCCTGAGATTCTCGTCGTGCGCGCCCTGGGCAGCCAGATGCCCCTGCAGGACGGTTCGTACTCCGTCGCCGCCTACAGCCCGGACCTGACGCTGCTGTGGGAGTCCGCCACCTATGACCAGACCCACTTCGACTACGCCACCGGCATCGCGGTGTCCGACATGGACCACGATGGCTCCCCAGAGATCGTCGCAGGCCGGGTGATTCTGAACTCCGACGGCACCGAAAAGGGCGTCGGAAACGGCGGCCATGGGTCATGGGGCGAGATGCCCAACATCATGGGCGGGGCTCCAGTCACCGAGGCCTCACTGCCGGCCATCGCCGACCTCGACCTCGATGGCGTCGAAGAGGTCATCACCGGAAACACTTGGTACAACCCCGACGGCAGCACCAAGTGGCTCGGAGCATCACAAGAAGACGGCATGGTCGCCATCGCCAACCTCGACGGCGACCCCGAAGGCGAGGTCATCGTCAGCAGCTTTGACGGGGTGCGCGCGGTCGACACCGACGGCAGCATCATGTGGGGCCCACTCACCCTCACCAATGCCAACATCGTCAGTCCCGCGGCCATCGCCGACCTCTCCGGAGACGGCATGCCGAACATCGTCGTCGCCGGTGGAAACCAGCTGGTCGCCCTGCACGCCGATGGCACCGAGTACTGGTCAGCCGCCGTGCAGGACCTGAGCGGAGCGACCGGCGCTTCGATCTTCGACTTCGATGGCGATGGCGTGCCCGAGGTCGTCTACATCGACGAGACCGACATGCTCGTGTTCGACGGCCGCACCGGCACCGTCAAGTTCCTCAGCGACGAGCACAGCAGCAACACCATGATGGACTACCCGGTCATCGCCGACGTCGATGCAGACGGACAGGCCGAGATTGTCGTGGCCCATGCAGGGCTGACCCGCGCCCTATCGGTCTATGGGGACATGGACATGAGCTGGGCTCCCGCACGGCGCATCTGGAACCAGCACGCCTACTCGATCAACAACATCGAGGACGACCTGACCGTGCCCGTGACCGCTGTCCAGGCCTTTACGACCCACAACACCTGGCACAGCGCCATCGACACCCGCCTGCTCGAGGGCAACCTGGCCGAGGTCACCGCCGAGATCGTCACCACCTGCGATACCGACTGCGAGCAGGGCCGCTACCACGTGGTCGGCCGCCTGCTGAACCGGGGAGAGGCCGACGTACCCGCCGGCATGTGGCTGTCGCTGTACGCCGTCAACGGCATCAACGTCAACCTGCTCGGCAGCGCCCAGACCGAAGACATCACCCCGGCCCAGATGAGCAGTGCACCCATCGCATTCGAGGTCCAGGCCACCGACGTGATGGACATGACGCTGATTCGCTTGGTCGCAGACGATGACGGAAGCGGCTTCAGCGCCCTGGCAGAGTGCGACGAGAACGACAACGCATCGGAGCTTGTCGGCCCGTTCTGCAACTAGCAGGTCGCTGAACACGTCCTCGTCCTCGTCGACCTGCTCGTCCACGATGAAAGCGCCGGCGCTGGAATCAACGCCGGCGCCGGTCGGTCACCGCGGGACCCGTTTCAGAAGCCCGAGCACAGTCGCGCGGCATCGAGCCCAGAGCGCGATTGATTCAGCGGCCTTTTGCTCGTCAATTGCGCCGAGGTCGGCAAGGTCTTCGAGGCCCGATGCGGTTTCGCCGATTTCGCCCTCGGCCTCTTCGAATCGGCGCCGCTTATCGCCTG
>CAYYHT010000245.1:0-9776 GCA_964471355.1 uncultured Enterobacteriaceae bacterium | reverse complement strand
TGCGTGAAAGCTGGCCTGCAATGACGGTTTGTCAATCGACGAGAGCGGTGTCCCGTGTCGTCCGGGATCCGGGCAGCGGTGCCGAAGTATGGAGTAGCAGGGCGCTGAAAACCGAGCGGAGCGAGTTTTTCAACGGCCTGTTAGAGCGCTGAACATGGTTCATCTCGACGATTTTCCAGCGGGTGATGAACCCACCGATGCCTTCCCAAAGGCCGTGGCGGACGGGCGATATGTACTGGAACGGCCGATCGGCACCGGGCCCGGCGGCACGATTTTCCGTGCCAAGGACACCAAGACCGGCGGCATTGTAAGCGTCAAGTTGCTGCACGACACGCTCACCCAGAGCGACAAAGACGTGCAGCGCTTCGTGAACGAGGCCAAGTCCATGCTGGACATCCGGCATCCGCACGTGGTGCGCATGATCGAGAGCGGCCAGGACGTCAGCGGGCGCTACTACCACGTGATGGATCTGGTCGATGGCATCACCCTGGAACAGGCGATGGCCAAGGGCTACGCCATCTCCGAGGTCCAGGCGCTGGACATTGCGCTCGACGTGCTCGCGGGGTTGGTACGCGTACACACCAGCGGGCGCGTTCACCGGGACATCAAGCCGTCGAATGTGCTGCTTCACCCGAACGGCGATGCGCTGCTGACCGGCTTCGACGTCGTTCGAATGGCCGATGGCGAGTTCGTCGACCGGCTGACCAACCTCGATGACACGGTCGGCGAGCTGGGATTCGCGGCAAATGAGCAGCGCGGCGACCCTCACAATGTGGGGCCCCAGGCCGATCTGTACAGTGTGGGTGCCTTGGTCTACGTGATGATGGTCGGTGGCACGCCGCCAGACCTGTCGTTGCCGTCGAGTCGCCGCGAACTCAAGGGCGAACTGCCGGTGCTGATCTCTCCCATCGTGCTCAAGGCCACCGAGTACAACGTCGACGACCGCTACGAGACCGCCGCCGAGATGGCCGCCGATCTGGTCGAGACCCGTGACCAGATCGCCCGCCGTGTCGGACGTGCTGCGCGCGGCGCCGAGTGGCTGAACTGGTTGCAAGACCTCACGCCGGCCTCCGAAGAGCGCGAAGTGGGCCCCCGAGGCGACGCCAAAGGCACATCAAAGAAGAAGGGCAAGAAAAAGAAGAAGGGTGCCAAGGACGAAGAAGCGAAGGCTCCGTCTGCGGGCGGCCCTGTGGCTCTGGCCTTCGCGGTCGGTCTGGGCTGTGGCATCGCGGCTGCGGCCGCTGGCTACTTCTTGCTCTGACCGGCGCTACCGCCCGGCCTCAGTTCCCTTCCACGCAGATCGACGACCCCGACCACGGAACCTGGAAATCGGCGCTGCCGTTGCCGTACGACAGCGACCATGCGCCCTCGGTGATGAGGGGTCCGTCGCAGGCGATGATCTCTTCGACGACGTCGAGGCGCACGCGATTGGACCGTGCGGCTGCCACACGCTGTGAGCGCGACCAGACTCGACGCCATGACCAGGGTCTGGACGGTTCGGCTCGTCGTTACCATTGGAGCACCTGAATGGATTGGTTGTTCTCGCAGAGTCCTGCGCCCTCTGCGCAATCCCGATCGCGCCGCCACTGCAGCCACCAACCGCCCTGAAATGCGGTCTCTCCGAGGTTTGCGTACAGCTCGTCGTCGACGATGTGGTGGTCCGCGGGTTCTAGGCTCGCAATGTCGACGGTGCCGTTGATGCTGTCGAGCGATGGAATCGCGCGCACTTCGTAGGGCATCTGTTCGTCATCTGCGTCGGGCATCGGGTCCGCGTCGGGGTCGGAAAACGAGACCACCCCGGGCCACAGCTCGTCGAGTCCGCCGTCATCGGTCGACAGCGCGACATCGACGTCCACTTCGACGCGATTCGGACAGATTCGGTAGATCGATTGGCGATTGGTGACGACGCGGGGCTCGACCCAGCGCGCTTCTCCGGGATTCGCCAGGGTCAGCATCACCTCAACCTCGCTCTCGTCCCACCATTCGCCCATCGCCGTGAAGCTGCGCAGGGTGTCGTCCAGCATCTGTTGTGGAGTGATGCCCAACGGGGTCGTTTCGTCCAGTTCAATCACATCACTGTTGTCGTAGCAGCCCCCGCGCCGGCAGCCGCTGGCCAGCATCAGCATGGACATGACCAGACCCACAGTCAGGCTGGGGGGCATAGCTTTGATGTGGATGACTGGGCGTGGCGGGGTGGTCATCGCGGCATTCTAGACGATTGCTCTTCCCATCGATTCCTAGTTGTCGGGCTCGGCCTCGGGTCGCTCGGCGGCAGGCAAGGTGCCCGCCCAGCTGTGTACCGCCTTGCCGATGGCCGTGGGCTGGGCTTCCTGCAGGTAGTGCATGCCGGGGCCGACCTTGTCAGTCTGCAGCCTGGGCAGCTCGGTCTGCAGCTGCTCGACCAGCTCGGGGCGCATGATGGCGCCCGGGTCGCCGACCAGCATCAACAAGGGCACATCCGAGGCCTTGAGCTTCTCGTAGGTCGCGGCGATGCGTGCATGGTTGTCGGAGGGATCGTTGTCCAAGGGCACCTCTTGCGGCCACACGCGGGTCGGCTTGCGGTCGGCGACCTCGAGATAGGGCGCGCGATAGGCCGCCATCTCCTCGTCCGTCAGCTTGCGACCGGACATTGCCGGAATCAGTCGCTCGACGAAGTAGTTGTCCTGCATCATCAGCCGTTCCCCGGACTCTCCGCGAAGCTGGCGAAACAGGTAGCGCTCGGGCGGCGACATCGCCTCCCACGAGAATGGCGTGACGACCGCCTCGAAGAAGGCGACTCCGCGCACATTCTGCTGGTTGCGCATCGCGTGGTCGAAGCCGACGCCACCGCCCCAGTCGTGCAGCACGAAGACGATGTCCTCGAGCTCCATGGCTTCGATGAAGGCGTCGAAGTAGCGCACGTGGTCGGCAAAGCGGTAGTCGATGTCGGGCTTGCCACTGGCGCCCATGCCAATCAGATCGACGGCGATGACCCGGTGGTCGACGCTCAGGTGAGGGATGACATTGCGCCACAGATAGCTGGACGTCGGATTGCCGTGCACCAGGACCATGACCGGCCCTTCGCCCTCTTCGACGTAGTGCATGGTTGAGTCGAGCACGTCGATGGTCTGCGACTCGTAGGGGAACTCGGCGCTGATGTTCGCCTCGACGTCCACCTTGGGCATCATGCCGGGCATCATCTTCATGCAACCTGTGCCGAGGCCTGCCAACAGCAAGATCGGAGCCATGGAGAGCAGACGGGTCATGCTGCACCGCCGAGCACGAAGTGAGCAGCGACGAGTACGACGGCCATCACCACCTCGACCACGGTGGGCCGCACGACCTCCTTGTCGAAGCCGTCCGCGGCGATGCCGACAACGCGACCCACGGCAGCCACGCCCATCAGCACGGCAAGGGCGAGAAACCAGACGGTGTCCCCCGTGGCGAGCCCCGCGGCGATCATCACCGCGCTAGCGAGGAAGAAGCCGCCCGCGAGTCCGCGTACGGTGTTGAGGCCCGGCGCGCCCTTGGGCTCGACCGCGAGCGTCTCGAGCATGGTGGCAGGCGCAAACATGGCCTTGAGCCCGAGGGCGACCATGGGCAGGGTGAACAGCCCGACGACGACCTGAAGTGCGATGCTCATGACGCCACCGCCACTTGCGGCTTCCAGCCGTTGCCGATGCTCTCACCGGTCTGCAGGTGGTGGTCGAGGCCTGCGAGCAGGTTCTCGAAGGTCGCGTTCATTGCGCTGCGCATCATCAGCACGTCCATGGCGACGCCGATGGGGCCGTACTTCACGACGTATTCCATCGTGACGATGATGTCGGTGCCGCCGCCGGCAGCCGGGGCGAGGGTGAACGTGGCATCGGCGGTCTTGATCGGCATCGACGACTCGAAGATCTCAACGCTGATGCGCTTGTTCTCGATCGACTCGGTGACCCGCTCGAGCACGGTGTTGCCGTCGTAGAGCGTGCAACTGCGCTCGGAACCGACGCCCCGGTCGGGCGTTCCTTTGATGATGGGAGAGCTCTTCACTCCCGCAGCGAAGCGGTGGACGCCGCCGAAGTCAGAGAGCGCCTCCCACACCTTGGCGACGGGGGAAGAAACGTGGCGGGACTGGGTAACGACAGACATGGTCTGCTCCTTTGCTGTCCTCAATCTATGATGCTTTCACGCGCCGAAAAGAGGCGATACCGCCATCAGCTGATGCGTTAGTGCATCACCATGGAAAACTGGGACGATCTGCGCATCTTCCTCGTGACTGCCCGGACAGGCAGCTCGCGGGCGTCTGCACGTCAGCTGGGCATCAACCAGTCGACGGTGTCGCGTCGCATTCGCCAGCTCGAAGAGCGCTCGGCTGCGCGGCTGTTCGACAGACGGCCGAGCGGCTTGGTGCTCACCGAGGCGGGAGAAGAGCTGTTGGTGCTCGCGACCGAGGTCGAGAGCCGGGTCGACGACGTCGATCGGCGGCTGCAGGGGCGCGACGTCGAGCTGCGCGGCACGGTGCGCCTGTCGATGCCCGACATGATGGTCCAGCCCGTGGCCCCGCATCTCGCTCGATTCGCCGTCGCCTGCCCAGCGATCGATGTCGAGGTCATCGTCGACAACGCGCTCGTCAGCCTGAGCCACCGTGAAGCCGACCTGGTACTGCGGCTGTCGACCAATCCGCCTTCACAGCTGGTGGGCCGACGTATCGCTCCGCTGCGAGTAGCGATCTACGGGTCAGCGACAGCGACGGCGGGCCTGAGCCTTCCCCTCGATCCGAGCGGCGTCGACTGGGTGCGCTGGGACGAGGTGTGGCGCGTCCTGCCGACCGAGGCGTGGATCGACGCTCATGTGGCCCCAGAGCAGGTGCGCGCCTGCATCAACACCAGCTTTGCTCACACCGAGCTGCTGGCGGCAGGCATCGGCGTCGGCATCGCGCCCTGCATGATCAGCGATGCAGATCCGCGCCTGCGCCGACTCTGTCCACCGATGGACTTCGGCCTGGTGTTGTGGCTGCTGACCCACTCCGACCTGATGCACACCGGCCGGGTGCGCGCCCTGCTGCGCTTCCTCGGTGACGCACTCAGCCAAGACCGCGACGCCTACATCGGCGCCGAGAGCTGAGTTCGCATTGGCCGTACCCGGCGTCTGCGTCGCGCACCTGAGCGACGCGGGTAGCCTACGAACACGGCGGACGTGCAAGCTCCAACACCGCCGCTCCCATCGCCGCGTTGAAGGGCGGGCGCCGCGCCAACACACAGTGAGCGTCGACGGAGGTTCGATTTGCTGTGGTTGTGGTGGAGTCTGGGGTGTGTCTGGCTGGAGGTCGGGTCGCAGTCCAATGCGACGCTCAGTGTGGGCTCCGCGCTGGTCGGCTGCGGCGACATCGGTCGCGCGCTTCCTCGAGAAGAGGTCTGCGACGGAATCGACAACGACTGCGACGGCGAGGTGGACGAGGGCGAGCTCTACTGGGGTTTCGGAAACCCCGACTGGGATGGAGACGGCTTCTACTCGACTGATTTGGAGCTGCTGTGCGAGCAGGTCAGCCGCCAGCTCGAGCCGGGTGAGGACTGCAATGATCACGATCCCGAGGTCGGCGAACCCGTCATTACATACGGCGATGTAGACGGGGACGGCTGGGGAAGTGCCCAGGGCGGAATTCCCGCTGAGTTCACGTGCCCGGACGCGGTGGGCCGCAGCCAATCCTATTGGGACTGCGACGATGCGGACCCGACGCGCCATCCCGACGCCATCGAGGACTGTGAGGATGGCCTGGATTCGGACTGCGACGGTCGCGTCGACTGCGAGGACGGTGACTGCGCCTCGGATGTCACCTGCTTCGAGCAAGACTGCGGCGATGAAGTCGACAGCGACGACGACGGCATGACCGACTGCATGGACGAGGATTGTTGGCTCGAGAGCCTGTGCGACGTGACGGTGACGACGCAGTTGATCGCGGGCCGGGTCGAGGCTGTTCGTCGCGCTCGGACCCAGAGCTTCTGCACCTCGAACAGTTCGTACACCGAGACCGTCAGTGGCTACCGCAGCTACCAGCACAACCTCGAATGCGACTACAACTTCCGGCGCGAAGTGGACGTGGCCGCGACCGATTTGGTTGGCCGCACCCGGATTCACAACGCCGTCCAGGACACGTCCACCACCTGTTCCTGGTCGCTGCCGCAGGCTCGGTGGCGCGGCGACAATCACTGCAACAACGACTGGGACTGCCCCGACCCGATTGATCTTGCTTCAGGCGCTGCCGCGGAGTGCTGGTAGCTCTACTTGGGTAGGTCGGATGCGCCTGCCCCGACCCGGTTGTCAAATTCCAGCATCATGGCGACCCTCTAGCCGTGGCCGCTTCCTGCGCAGTGCCTCGACCACAGCGTCGCGGAAGACCCGCAACCTGGGTGTTCGACGCAGGTCGGGATGGACAAGCACCCAGATGTCGAAGCCGGGCATGGGCTCGGACTGCCGCTCGAGGGTGGGTTCGGCGTAGAAGCACGGGAGCAGGACGCGCCCCATCCCGGCGATGGCGGCCGCGCGCTGCATTCCCGCATTGGGCATCGCTCCCCAGATCGGCAGGTCCGAGAAGGAGGTTCGCTCGAAGAAGGCAGTGTCCTTGGTCGGCCCTCGCTGGCCGATCCACCGGTCCCCAGATCCGTAGGCCGCCACGTAGGCGGTGGCGGCGAGTCGACCCGCTAGATCGGCCTGCGGCGCCACCCCGTGCGGCATGAAGCGAATGGCGACGTCGGCAGCGCCGTCGGCGAGGCTGGAGATGCCGTAGTTGGGCAGGAAGAACAGCTCGATCTGGGGCCACTTCTCTGCGAACGCAGCAAAGTCGGGCATCAGCAGTTCGGAGGCGACGGCATCGGGCAACGTGACCCGGACCGGGCCCGCGATCTGTGAGTCCGCGGCGTGGGCGGCTCGTGCCAGGGCGAGCATGGAACGCTCGACCTCGCTCGCGCGCTGCTGGAGCTGCACCGCTTCGGGCGTTGCGTGCAGTCCGTCGGAACGGCGCTCGAACAGACGAACCCGAAGTCGCTGCTCCAGCGCATCGATTCGGCGACCCACCGTCGGACGGCTGACGCCGAGCTCCTCTGAGGCCTCTCGCAAGCTGGTGGCCCGCATCGTGGCGAGAAAGATGCGCACGTCATCCCATCGCAGCCGGCTGATGTCGGGGTCGTGCATTTTTGTACCTCGATCGAACATTCACGGTCCTTCACTGTACCGGTCCGGCGACCTACCTTCAAACGGCAACAGGAGACTCCAAATGTCCTTCACTTCCGTTTCGACTGGCCTGATGGCCCTACTGCTCACCCTGGTGGCTCTTCCCGCACATGCGGGCAAGAAGAAGTCCAGCCCGGCCCCCACCCTCTCGGCGGAATTCCCGTTCGAGTCCAAGTACGTCGACGTGCTCGGCTCGAAGATGCACTACGTGGAGGAAGGGGAGGGAGACCCCATCCTGCTCATCCACGGCAATCCGGCCTCTTCCTACCTGTGGCGGAACGTCATCCCCCACATCAGCGGCCAGGGCCGGGTCATCGCCGTGGACCTGATCGGCATGGGCATGTCCGACCACCCGGACATCGACTACCGCTACGACGACCACTACCGCTACCTCGAGGCGTTCGTGGACGAGCTGGGCATCGACCAGAACCTCACCCTCGTCATCCACGATTGGGGCTCGGGTCTCGGCTTTCGATACGCCCATCAGCATCCGGATGACATCAAGGGCATTGCGTTCATGGAGGGCTTGATCGGCCCGATGACCTGGAAGACCTTCCCGAAGGAATTCCGCACACCCATCCGCATGTTCCGCACGCCCGGTTTGGGCAACTTCATGTCCGGACCCGCCAATCTGTTCGTCAATATGATGCTGCCGAAGGCCACCCACGGCGAGCTTAGCGATGAAGCCCACGACTACTACAAGGCGCTCTACCCGACGGTGAAGAGCCGGAGGCCGCTCGGTCAGTGGCCGAGGGAGATTCCCATCAATGGCAAGCCGGCAGACAACCACGAGACGATGAGCGCCTACCACGAGTGGCTGCAGGTCACCCCCGTGCCCAAGCTGCTGATTCACGCGGATCCGGGCTCAATTATCACCCCGGTCGAGCTCGCATGGTGCAGGGAGAATCTCTCCAACCTTGAGACCGTGGACCTCGGCGAAGGCATCCATTTCTTCCAGGAGACCTACCCCGACGAGATCGGTGCTGCGCTATCGGAGTGGCACGCCTCTCTGGAGCCACCGGTGTCTGACCCCGGGCCCAGCGAGAAGCCTCCCGCACCGTAGTCGCACCCCCGACGAAACTGCGATATCGGCCTGGCATCCCGCGGGTCGATTCATGCTCTTGTTCCTCGCACTTGCCTGTTCTGGCAATCCCGAACCCGCCGTCACTCCTGAGGTGACCCGGCTGCAGGTGGTCGTGCCCTCCGCCGGCCTGCCCAGCGAGGTGATGGTGCAGGACTCGGCGAACAACCTCGACATCGAGTGGCACGACGGGCGCTTATTCATGGCCTTTCGCACCGGACCCTCGCACTTCGCCAGCGACCAGGTGGTGATGTACGTCGTGTCGACCACCGACGAACTGACTTGGCGCTACGAGGGCGAGTTCTTCATGGAGACCGACCTACGGGAGCCCCAACTGGTCTCGTTCGAGGGCACGCTGCACTTCTACTTCGCCGTGCTGGGCACCAACCTGCTGGACTTCGAGCCCCAGGGCACCAAACACACCACGTACATCGGCCCTGGCGAGTGGGCTGAACCCGAGGACAGCTTCGTTTCCAGCTTCATCCCCTGGCGGATCCGCGCCGAGGATGGGGTGATGCGTGTCATGGGCTACGAGGGCGGCGAGAACGTCTACGACTTCGCCGATGGCGGCGCCATCCGGATCCACTGGCTGGAGTCCGCGGACGGGGTCAGCTGGGCACCGGTCGCCGGCGACGGCATTGTCGCCGAAGGAGGAGGCAGCGAGACGGACTACGCATTTATGGCCGATGGCTCCCTCGTCGCGGTGACCCGAGTCGAGGCCTATGACCCCGGTGGCATGGGAAGTCGCGTCTGTACTGCACCCGCAGACGATCTGATGGCTTGGGAGTGCAGCCATGACCCACGCAAATACGACTCGCCGCTGCTGTTCAATCACGGGGAGGACGTGTGGCTCGTCGGCCGTCGAAACGTCACCGAGGATGGGGCCTACGACATCTCTGACAAGACCGACCCCGAGGAGCGCTTCCTCGAGAACCAGTTCGCCTACTGGAACGAGCGCAAGCGCTGCAGCTTGTGGCGGGTCGATGCGCCCACGCGCTCCGTCGACTTCGCCCTCGACCTGCCCAGCCGCGGAGACACCTGCTTCCCAGAGACGTTGCCCGCTGACCCCGCACAACCGGATGGCGATGTGTTGCTCTACAACTACAGCAATGCCATCGACGGCCCGGACTTCGTCTGGCAGGCGGGGCAGACAGATGTGACGGTCATCTACCGGCAGACTTTGGACTTCGAATAGCGTCGATCGTCTGGACGACCGCGCGGTCAGGCGCTCGTTCCCGAATCTCGGCGTCAATCGTGGCGGGTACCCTGGTGTATGGTGGGCCGCAGAACGGGGAACGCATGAAGAATCTGTACTCTGCCGCCGCACTGTCCATCGCACTCGGGATGAGTCTCGCTTGTGGCGGCGGCGCTGGGGGACCCGCCGAACCAGTCGCCGCGGCACCCACCCACGGGTTGGTGGCTTTCCAGACCTACAAGCACAAACACATCTTCAAGTTCCAGAACGAGACCAAAGTGACGGTCACGAACAAGTTCGGGAAGCACT
>CAYYHT010000244.1:0-9781 GCA_964471355.1 uncultured Enterobacteriaceae bacterium | reverse complement strand
TGACGAGTTGATCTTCGGGCACATCACGCCAGCCAGGCTCGACGATGAGCGCCTCGGATGCGATCAGGACCGAGTCGTCGACCGTGCGCACGTGAAGGGAGTTGGGAGGCTCGTCTCGCGACCCGCCGCTGAAGCGACTGACGACCATGCGGTGCCCATCGGTGACCGCGAGGTTCAGCTGGCTGGCCTCGTTGACACCGAACTCGGCGAGCAGCTTGTCGACGTCCTCGAGGGTCCGCCGCAGAGCTGCGGCCATCTCGACGATGCCAGAGCTGCCCTCGTTGCGCAGGTGATCGGCAAACACACCGAACATGTGCTCGCTGTCTGTGGTGCCGTAGATCTTGTGGAAGCTCTGGTCGCTCAACCGCTGCAGCAGAGCCCGCCGGACCATCGCAAACTGCGGGATGTAGCCGTTGTGCATGAACGCGAGGTGGCCCATCAGAAAGGGATGACAGTTGGTCTCGGTCACGCCTAGCCCCGGCGACGCCGCGCGAATGTGCGCAAAGGTACACGTGGTGCGGGTCACTCGAGCAATGTGCTGCAGGTTCTGGCTGTTCCAGGCCGGGCTGACCGAGCGGTAGCGACCGGGCTCGGTGCTGACCCCGTGGGCATACCAAGCCACGCCAAAGCCATCTCCGTTGAGGGGCTCTTCGCGCTCCTCAGACTTGAAAGACTGGTGGATCAGACTGTGAGACGGCCGGGTGATCAGCTCATCCAGAGTAATTTCAGGCCCTAGATAGGCAGCGAATCGACACATGACTCCCCCAATATGGGCTCGACTGCAAGGAACTTGGTGCCTATACGTATGTCAGGGAAAGCAGGAGCAGATCAAATGTCCAAAGCAACGACCGGCACGAACCTGACCGCAGTGGGCCTCGAAGTCGTGCCAGGCTTCTTCGGATTCTTTGGCATTGGTCACCTCTACACGGGCCGCGTCGGCACCGGTGTGGCCATCATGGTCAGCTACTGGTTTCTGCAGGCGATCAACGGTTTCCTGGTCTCATTCGCCGGCCTCGGCATGCTGACCGGGTTCCTGACCTGGCTCGCATACACGGTCATGGCACCGACGAACGTGCTGCAAGAGCACCAGAAGAGCTGATCGGCTGCGGCGACCGAAAGTGACCCTCGGAACCGGGACCACTTGAAGTAGCATGCGCTCTTCTCTGAGCGCGTACCGATGTCCGGTGATCTCCTCCTATTCAAAGACGGCCGATTCAAGCTGCTGGCTCCTCTAGGCGCCGCGGCCAACGGTGGCGTGTTCCTGGCCGACGACCTTCGCGACAAGCGGCAGGTCGCGCTGAAGCTGCTCGAGATCGCCCGGGTGCCCGAAGAAGCCCAGGAACGCTTCCTCGCCGAAGCCCGCGTCCTGTCCACGGTGCGTCACAAGCACGTGGTCCACTCCCTGGCCGGGGGGCACGACAACGGTTTTGTCTGGTACGCCATGGACCTCATGAGCGGCGGTTCGCTGCGTGACCACGTCAAAGACAAGGGCGCATGTCCGCCTGAGCCGTCGGTCTGCGCCGTCTTTCAGATCCTCATGGCCCTCGACTGCGTGCATGCGGTCGGCCTGATCCACCGCGATGTCAAGCTCACCAACGCCATGGTCGGGCCCGACGGCACCGTGCGCCTCTCGGACTTCGGCATCGCGCACCACCCCGAAGGCAGCGTGCCCTTCACCACCGTTCCCGGCCAAGCATTGGGTACCCCCGGCTATGGCGCCCCCGAACAATGGGACGACGCCGGACAAGTCGGGCCACCCGCCGACATCTTTGCCGCGGGTGTGCTGCTGTACCGGTTGCTGACCCGCCGCCGTCCCGACCGACTGCACCTCGCCCACTACCGCAGCGGCTTGCTCGACGACGTGCCCAAGCCCCTGCGCAAGGTCGTGCTCGGCAGTACCTTTGTCGATCTCGAACGCCGCTACAGCACCGTGCTCGAGATGGCCCGCGCCCTGGCCAACGCCCGCGACGAGCTTCTCGACGTCAAAGAGGCCGACATCTGGATCGAGCGCTTCCGCGATCCCGACGCCCACTGGGGCGACGCCTTCGACCCACTCTTCAACTGGTTCGAGTCCGAGCCCGCCTGATCCAGGCCGCAAAGAAAACCGTAGCCCGCGGTAACCACCCCTCCACAGGTGCGTATCAGTCCACAAGACCCCGGAGACCTCATGCAAAGACTTGCCCCACTCCTCCTCATCCCCTTGCTTGCCTGCAACGGCGATGCGGACACCCTCGTCGACACCGAAGACACCGATGACACCGAAGAGCTCGCCAAGTTCGCGCTGACCTTTGACGGCACCGGCTACGACACCAATGACGGCCAGACCATCTACGTGCAGGTCGTGCAGGACGGCACGCTGCTGCTGACCGGCGAGGACAACGCCGTCGTCACGATGGGCGCCTTTAGCTTCAGCTTCGACGAGGCCATCACCGAGACCCACGGCTACTCGGTCTACTACTACATCGACGTGAACGCGGACTCCGCCTGCGTGGCCACAGACGACACGACCGGCTTTGTGTGGTTTGGAGACGTCGCCGCGGCCCACGCCATCGACCTAAGTCCCGGCATCAACGAGCCTGCGGACACGAGCTGCGTGGTCTTCTAGTGGGGTGAGTCGGCGAGACGAAGCTCGCCGCTCCTTGTTCAACGCTCCGGACTTCGGACTCGACCCACTAGCGGTTTACTGCGTCGCCGACGTCTTGGACGGCGTCTTCGACTGCCGTGGCGCCGAGTGCCTTGCAGACCTTGTTTCCGATGGCCCGTGACGCCATGGCATTGTCGAGGATGACCGGCTTGGGACCGTTGTCCTCGAGCACTTCGGTGCGCACATCACACGGAATCAGGGTGTGCACATGAAAGCGCACCTTCATGGTGTGCTCGCTCTTGCGGAGCTTGGGCTTGTAGTCGACCGCTACATCCATGCTCGCCGGATGCGTCTGCGTGCACCCGCCCGAGCTTGTCGAGTCGAGTCGGGCGGCCTTGAACTCGGCCATCGGATGCCCAATGTCCGACAGGGCCTTGCCGATGTCCTGTACCGCGGCCTCTTCGACGGTGGTGCAGCCCATGAGCAGGGCCAACAGCCAGATCACTGCTGTGCCAGGTAGCGAAGGGGGCGGGCATAGGCGGCGACAACCTCGTCATCCCAGCGGTCGGGCTGCTTGCGCGCCAAGGCCAGCAGGCCCCACTTGGGCTTGGCTTCGATGTCGATGGGCCACGGATTGAAGAAGCGGTCGACGGCGAAGTCGATGCCGATCTCGACGCACAGGTGGTCGTCACAGAGCGCATCGACGGTCTCTTGCGAGAGCTTGGCGATCTGCTTCATCGCCTGAGCAGGCAGAGCACGCTCGGCGGGATCGACCACGGCATCCTTGGCGCCGCCAGCCACATGGTCCGCCATGCTTCGAAAGGCCACCGGGGTCGGGAACACCCAGTCCCCCGTGATCTCGCGCTGGCACAGGGCGCGCACGACCATGCCTCCCCAGCCGGATGGGGCGCCATGAGACTTCTGCAAGACCATGGGTTCAGTCTGGTCGGGTGTAGGCAGTTCTTCCTCGGAGCTGATGTGTCGGACCCGCGTGAAGGACCCTCGGTTCCGAGGTTTGAGAAACGCCGTGCCCCAGCCTGCCAAGGCCCGCCGGAAGCCCTTGGCCTTGGCCTCAATGGGGGTCATCTGCACCCCACACATCTCGAGCATGCGCTGCATGGCCAGCCGGTCACCACAGCTCTCGGTGAACGCCACCGGATTGGCGATGTGCGTCTTTTCGCCAGCCTGGGCGAGCATGCGACGCCAGGCGTCTTGCTGGATGTAGCTGGGCCAGTTGTCGTACAGCCCCTTGATGCGAGTCTGGACCGGCACCCATGACAACTCGCGAGCTTGAAAGCCGAAGATGCTGCCATTCTCGAGCTTGCTGCCGAACACGACGCGCACGCCTTCCCTGGACAGCTGTGCCGCTGCCTGTCCGAGCGGAGAATCGCCGGGAGACAGCGGAGGTCCGCCTGGGGGAAGTGGGAGCAGCACACCGATGGTGGTCATGGTGCCGGCAGCATACGAGGGAGAACGATGCACGTCGAGAACCTCCCCCTGCTGCTCTTGATCGGCAGCCTGCTGGCCGCACCCGCGGCCTACGGCGCCGACCGACCGATCCCGTTGTCCGTGGGCGGAGAGTGGGACGACGAGGGCCGCACCCTGCAGTGGAGCCCAATCGACCCAGTGGCCACTGCAGGCGCTTGGTTCGTGGTATTGCCATTGGCGCTGAACTGGCCATCGGGCACAGTCGATCCACTGCAGCCCGGCTCTCTACAGCTCGGGGATCGCATCGACGACTGGGGTCCGTTCCGCATGACCCTGAGCTTGGACAGCAACTGGAAGTCGTGGGGCGACGTGTGGCTGTACGGCACCGCACTCGGCTCGGTGGGAATGTTTCTGCCTGTGGCGATTGGCCCGAGCGAAAGCGGCGCCAACAAGCGCTATTTGTTCCGGGCGGCAATCCTCTCCCAAGCCTGGACGATCAATCTCGCTCTGACGAACGTGACCAAGCTCGTCGGCGGGCGGGCCCGGCCCTATACCCACCTGTCGACTGCGGTGATCGAAGAACATGCCCCTGGGCTCTTCGAAGATCACTACGAAGAAGTCGACGGACAGGTGCTGATCACAGGCCATGACGCCCAGCTGTCCTGGCCATCTGGGCACACGTCGGTGGTGTCCGCAGCCGTGTGGTCAGTGACGACGATGGCCATGCTGTCGTTGCCAGAGCGCCGTCCCATCCAGTTCCTGTGGTTTGCCATCCCCCTCGTCGTCAGCACCACCGTCGGCATCTCACGGGTGCGTGCCTCGGCACACCATCCATCGGACGTCATCAGCGGCTGGATGCTGGGCACGGCCGCCGGTGTACTCATCCCACTGGCCCACTTCCGCAAGAAACCGGCGGGTCCCACTGCAGTTCAGCTCATGCCCGCACGCGATGGCCTTGCACTGGGTGCCCGTTTCTAGCTCTCTGCTTGTATGATCGCTGTCTATGGGCGAGACCACCACCGACAAGATTGCAGACCTGAGGGAACTCAAAGAGGCGGGAGCCATCAGCGCTGAGGAGTTCGCGTCCATGCGAAATGCGCTGCTCAAAGAGGACGTCATTCGGGCCCCGTCCGCCCCGCCGCCCCCACAGTGGCCGTCATCTCGGGCTGACACCCGACCCGCAGTGGTCGCCGACACCACCAAGGTCGTGCGCTTCATGCACTTCGCTCTGGGCGGCATGGCCCTGATTGGGGCCGGCTTCAGCATGCTGATGATGATTCCGCTGCTGGCTGTCGGTGAGAGTTCGGTGCTGCTCTACCTGTTGGGCACTGTCTTTTGGGGAGCGCTCGGAGCCGCTCAGATCGCCTTGGGCATCAAGATGGACGGCAACACGCCAGGCCTGTACGGGCCCAGCCTCGCGATATCGGCGCTCTATGCGATGTCCTGTTCGATCTTCGGAGGGATACTGGTGGTCCTGCACATGACGTCGGACGTGCAGCGCGACCTGAGTTGAACGGCCCAAATGGGCGCTCGTTCAGCTCCAGCGACCCTTGAGCGCGTCGATGATGGCTTTTTCTTCATCGGCAATTCCATCGGAATTCGCCAGGTCGCCCAGCATCGTCAGCATGAGGTCGCGGGCCCGGGGCCGCTCGACCGAATCGGCCAGAGACAACGCGTGATCGAGGCCGGTCGGTTCGCCATCTGCCTTGGTTGAGAGCGCATCGTAGCGCCCTTCGCCCAGGTCCAGACCAATCTCTCCGATCTCTTTAGTCTCTTCATCCGAGACGACGCCGTCCGCTGCAGCGAGCGCGCGGGCCAAGCAAATCAGTGCCAGCGCTTCGTCATCGGTGAGTTCGTCAGGGGACATGTCTACTCCGAGGTACCACCTGCCCTAGCCTACCCGAGATCACTCGCCCACGAAATGACCGTTCGTCCCGCTACTCGGTGCGCTTGATCAGGTGCACGCCGAACTCGGTGTGCACGGTGTGGGACAGCTGCCCGACCTCGAGGGCGAACGCCGCTTCACTAAAGGCCTTGGTCATTTGGTCGAAGGAAAAGCGGCCTAGATCGCCACCGTCAGCCTTGCTGGGGCAGTCCGAGTACATCTGGGCGAGGTCATAGAACGACTCGCCATCTTGGATGCGCTGCTTGATCTCATCCATCAACAGCTCGGCGGCGGACTGAGAGCGAGGGTGCTTCTGCTTGTCCGGCGGCCACCGCATGGCGTGCTCGAGCAAGATGTGGGAGGCGCGCATGGTGAACTCCTAGTCTGGCCAGGAGTCTACGACGATGTGGCCGGCCGCGGACTAAAGCTTCGCGACCGCCGCCTCGGTCCACTGCCAGAGCTTCTCGGCAAGCTCGGCGTCCTGGGCCGGCGCGCGGGTGCCCTTGACGTTGCTGTCCGCAAAATAGGTGCCGCTGACCTTGGCCAAGCTGGGATGGGTGGCGACGTAGGTCTGAGTGGCTGCCCCTTGGCCCATCGTCTTGAGGTTGTCGTGCCCAATGCGCTCATAGACCGCGTCGTAGTCATCGCGGTAGCGCATCAGGTTGGTCTGGATGACCCCTGGGTGCACGGAATTCGCCGTTCGGCCACTGCCTTCGAACCGCTTGGCAAGGGCGTTTGCGAACAGGATGTTGGCCATCTTGGACTGGCCATAGGCGGTCCACGCCTTGTAGTGCTGGCTGCCATCGAAGTTGTCGAACTCGATACCGGCCTCGGGGGCAATTCGGTGGGCGCCGCTCGACAGCATGACCACCCGGCCATTCGGCGCGAGCTGGTCGACCAGGCCATTGACCAGAATGAAGTGGCCGATGTGATTGGTGAGGAACTGCAGCTCGTAGCCATGCTTCAGGTTCAGCTCTGGCAGAGCCATGATGCCCGCATTGGCGATGATTCCATCGAGGGTGCGCCCGCCTTCCTTGACCGCCTGAACCGCCGCGCGCACATGGGACGGCTCGGACAGCTCACAGGCCAGAGGTGTGCCGTCATGGCCAATCGCCGACAGGGCCCCAATCGCCTTTTCTTCAGTGCGTGCGGCCGCGATGATGTGCGCACCTCGCATGGCCAACACCCGCATGGTCTCGTGGCCAATTCCGGAGTTAGAACCAGTAATTAGGTAGGTTTTGCCCGTGAGATCGAGGCCTTCGGTCACGTCTTCGGCGGTGCTGAAAAAACTGAAGCCGCTCGGGCCGGGGGTCTTGCTCATGAGTCCTCCGGGCGAGACGAAGCTCGCCACTTCTTGCATGGGACCGGGAGGGTACACACGCCCCACCGGTCAGTCCACCGCGACAAAACGATCCCAGTCTCACGGTCAACCCTGGGTTTTCACGCGTTCGGTTCGGCACTGTTCTTGCTCCTTGTTCCAGAGTCCACCGGTTCGGCTGCCGACGACCCAAGGACACGATTCCCTGCCCATGCTTCTGGTCCTGCTCACAGGCTGTCTGTTTCAGCCCACGCCCTACGTTCCCCCGGATGTTCAGGAGCTCGATCCCGAGCTGACCATGGCCAGCCCTGCGGCGGGTTCCTACGTCGATGCGGGCGCAGTCACGGTCGAGGGCACAGCGATTGGCTACGACACGGTGCTCCTCAACGGCGAGGCGGTGGCGGTCTCGGCAGACGGCTCGTACGCGCACACGCTTCAGCTGCTGCCCGGAGTCACCTCGATGGAGCTGCTGGGCACCGATGCAGACGGCGATGAGCGCTTCATCCGCCAGTCCGTGCTGGCCGGACAGTTCGGAGATCCCGACCAAATGGTCTCGGACGGGGCGGTCGTTCGCCTGAACCAGCCCGCACTCAATCGCATCGTCGAGTCGGCGGAGCTAGCCATCGACGCGAGCACCCTCGAAGCCAGCGCGATGGCCATGAACCCGGTCTATGAGCAGAACATCGGCATTCTCAACGTGAACGCCAACCTGACCAACCTGGAGTTCGACGACGTTCAGCTGATGGGGGACCCGACGACCGGAGCCCTGCGTGTCTTCGGCACCGTGCCCAACGTGGTCGCCGATCTGTCGGTCACCGGCGGGGTCTTCTTCGAGCCCTTCGACGCCACGGTCCATGCCACGGCAACCAGCGTCGAGATCACCGCTGACGTCCTGATCAGCGCCGTCTCTGGCAAACCGGTGGTGCAGGTGAGCTCCGCGGACGCGACAGTCATCGGCATGCAGACCGAGAGCGAGGGACTGCCGCTCGAGCTGGACTCCGGACTCATCACCGGGGCCCTCGAGGGCGCGCTCGAGACCATGCTGCCGACCATGATCACCAACCAGGTTCCAGGGTTGATTCAGACTCAGCTCGACACCCTCGACCTCAACTTCCCGCTGAACATCATCGGCGTGCCGGTCGACATTGCCGCCGAGTGGGGACGAGTCGACATCGACAACGACGGTGTGGTGATTGGCCTGGACCTGGACATCGAGGCGCCCACCACCGGCGACGCCGGAACCCCCGGCTACCTGACCGGGGCCGGGGCGCCGACGCTCTCGCGAAGCTCGGATGTCAGCGTGGGTCTGTCGGACGATCTGGTGAACCTGCTGCTGTTCCGCGCTTGGCAAGCTGACGGCCTGGTCTTCGAGCTCGATACCGATGCGCTTGCTGCACAAGATGTGGATGGCTCTCTGGCGATGATTGGAGACGGCACCGTGCACGTCGATCCAGCGCTTCCACCCGTCGTGGTCGAGCGTGAAGGCAATGTGCAGGCGATGATTGGAGAGCTCGGCGTTCGCCTCGACACCCCCGAGGGCGGCTTTGGCCAGACCATTGAGATCGCCGCGGCGGTCACCAGCCCGGTCGACTTGGGCGTGCTCGAAGAGGATGTGGTGTTGGCACTCGGCGACGCCGACGTCTCGCTCGGCACCCGCTACAACGACTGGGGCGCTGTCGACAACGAGGCCATGACCCGCATGCTCGAGGTGGCGGTGCCCATCGAGAGCGTGATGAGTGTGTTCAGCGACATCATCGTTCCGGTGCCGCAGCTGCAAGGCATCGACCTGCTGGACATCGAGATCGACCGCGATGCTGCCGGTCGCCACACGACCCTAGAAATGAGCATCGAGTGATGAGTCGGCAACGGCCTGCTAGGCGACGATCAGCCACAGGGTGCCCAAGACCGCCGAACCGGCCACATAGGCCCCGAGGCCCAGACCGTCCTCCTTATAAAGAGAGCGCTGGACCGGGAAGCCAACCGTCCAGGTCATGGCAATCAGGACCAGCCCGATGGCCACCAGCAGGTCGCCGTCCGGGCCACGCAGGTACAGGTCGCCGCTGCCCAAGTTCCAGGCGATGTCACCGAGCGGCACCACAAATCCCCACAGCCACAGGGTGCTGCCCAGGTACGGATGCAGCCGCTGGCGTGGCAGCAGCGCAATCGCAGTCACAATCGCAATGAGCCCCGCCCACATCAGGTAGGGGGCGACCGTGACCAAGGCATTGCCGAACCAGGGCGCGCTCGGAGGCAGGCGGGTGTGGACCTGACCCAGCACCCCGTTGCCTGGCACGATCTGCAGTCCACTCACGCTGCCACCAAGCGCCAGCGCCATCAGTGCATGGGCGGCCTCGTGCAGGAAGGTGACGCCGATGGCAGCCATTCCAGGCAGCACCAGCAGCTGGGGCCAATGAATCAGGACGTAGCGGAACCATCGATGCACAAGCACCTCCACCCTATTTGTAGCGGCCTCGATTGCAGTGCTCGGGGCGGTGATGTGCAGATCCCGAGCAATGGCGAACGAATCATGACAAGGAGCGGCGAGCTTCGTCTCGCCGGTTCCCGC